>JAIDJJ010000216.1:4164-5539 GCA_029052265.1 Muribaculaceae bacterium | reverse complement strand
TGGGAGCTGACCTTTATGAAAGCTACTGCGGCTCGATTCTTGCCACTGCTGCACTCGGTGCGGCGGCGGGCGCAGGTGCCGTTGGCGTCATGGGAGGAGAAAGCGCCGTGGCTTTACAAGTAAAGGCAGTGCTTGCTCCGATGCTTATCGCAGCGGTAGGTATAATCCTGTCTATAATAGGAATTTTCGCGGTTAAAACCAAAGAAAACGCCTCTATGAAAAACCTTCTCAACTCTCTCGCCACAGGCACCAACTTAAGTTCCGCGCTAATAGTGGCAGCCACATTCGGCATACTGTATATGCTTGATATTCCCAATTGGATCAATATATCATTCGCAGTGGTGGTGGGTCTGTTGGTAGGAATCGTTATCGGACGTGCAACAGAATATTACACCTCTCAATCATACAAACCCACAAAGAAACTTGCTGAAAGCGGACAGACCGGTCCCGCCACAGTAATTATCTCCGGAGTGGGTCTCGGCATGATCTCGACGGCTGTGCCGGTGATTGCTGTAGTGGCAGGCATAATTCTCAGCTATTGGCTTGCAAGCGGTTTTGATTTCGCAAATATTTCCTGGGGGCTGTATGGTATAGGAATAGCCGCAGTGGGAATGCTTTCAACTCTCGGCATCACTCTTGCCACCGACGCCTACGGACCTATAGCCGACAATGCCGGAGGGAATGCAGAGATGAGCGGCTTGGGAGAAGCCGTGCGCAAACGCACTGACGCCCTTGACTCTCTCGGCAACACCACAGCCGCAACCGGAAAAGGTTTCGATATCGGATCCGCTGCACTCACAGGTCTTGCGTTGCTTGCTTCATACATTGAAGAAATCCGTATCGGACTTCACAGAATAGGTGCAGACTTCATTCAAATAGGCACTTCTCTAAGCGAAGAAACCATAAAAATACCTCTGCAAGAAGCCACGTTCACCGACTTCATGATGGCTTACAATGTGAACCTTATGAACCCGATGGTGCTCGCCGGCATGTTTATCGGAGCCATGATGGCATTCCTGTTCTGCGGCTTGACCATGAATGCCGTAGGGCGTGCAGCCGCTCACATGGTGGAAGAGGTCAGACGTCAGTTCAAGACCATAAAAGGTATCCTTACCGGTGATGCAGAACCGGATTATGCCCGTTGCGTGCAGATAAGCACAAAAGGGGCTCAAAAAGAAATGGTGTTCCCATCACTCCTGGCGATTGCCGTGCCTATCGCGGTAGGTCTTATATTCGGGGTGCCCGGAGTGATCGGACTGCTGACCGGAGGTCTTAGCGCCGGGTTCGTGCTCGCAATATTTATGGCAAATGCCGGCGGGGCATGGGACAATGCGAAAAAATATATCGAAGAAGGCAATTTCGGAGGTAAAGGGAG
>JAIDJJ010000216.1:2828-4154 GCA_029052265.1 Muribaculaceae bacterium | reverse complement strand
CAAGGCAACGGTAGTGGGTGACACTGTAGGTGACCCGTTCAAAGACACTTCCGGTCCGAGTCTCAACATCCTGATCAAACTTATGTCGATGGTGGCGATAGTCATGGCGGGGCTTACCGTAAGCTGGAGCCTTTTCTAAACAGGATTCCTGTATCTGCATTTTTTGAAACGGATCTGAAATTTACCGGACCACAATTATAAAAAATCAGGTCATGTCAAATTTGACATGACCTGATTTTTTATCAAATTAAAGTGCTTTCATTTGTCAACGCGGATGAAATCTCCCTGCGCATCAAAAAGCAGATCGACTCCGCTCACAAGTTCCACTTCATATCCTGCACCAGTTTTGGTTATATCGTTCACACCATATCCCTGATAATTTGCCTCAAGATATGTCTGGATCTCAGCCGGGATTATACCGTCGTGGATCGATTGCCCGTCGGGGGCATCCACTTCCACCCATTCCCCTTTTGAATTGAAAGTTACTTCGTGACCGTTAGTAAAATCCACTTCATAAAGCAACACCCCACTGTCCATTTCCCTTTTGACAGATCTTATAGTTTCGGAAGAGTAATATTCTGAGATGAATGTTTTTGCTGCCTCAGGAAGTTGATCCTGGCTGATGACGGTCTCAATATCATCATTATCATTATTGGAACAGGCTGCCATAGTTCCTGTGACCATCATACACGCAAACAACAGAACGACAATTCGAATTTTTTTTCTCATAGTTTAATTAAAAATTATCCGGCAAGTACTGTACTTGCCGGACTTATAAACAAACGCATGACGCCTTTGGTTCATCAATATTTCAGTACCGTTAAATTTTCATTATTCCCAGCATTCGGTATCTGACGCTATCTGAGGGATAGTGGAAGAATGATATACCGGATCCTTCCCTTCCTTGCGCTGGCGAAGATAGTCTTTCAACAGGCGCACAGCATATTTACCCAACAGGGCTATCGCCCCAAGGTTGCATAAAGTCATAAGCGCCATGGTTATATCAGCAAACCCCCATACAAGATCCAACGAACAGACGGCACCAAGATACACCATAGCTCCTACTGAAAGTCTATAAACCTGTATTATCAGATCACTGTTCCTGATAAAGCGGATATTGGTCTCTCCGTAATAATAGTTGGCGATGATACTGGTGAAAGCGAAAAACAATATCGCTATACTCACGAATATCGACCCATAATTATGCCCGCCCCCGAGTTCTGAATCTATAGCTTTCTGAGTCAATACAACCCCGTCATGTCCTTCAAGAACTGTATCTTATAAACATCAGACGCAGCCGACGATCTAACCCGTGTAGATCTCTGG
>JAIDJJ010000216.1:0-2818 GCA_029052265.1 Muribaculaceae bacterium | reverse complement strand
AATATCGAACCATAATTAAGCCCGCCCCCGCGGTCTGAAACTATTTCGTTTTTATTCAATACAACCCCGTCCTGTCCTTCAACAAAAATCCCTCGGCACAAAATGATAAATGCTGTGGCACTGCAGATGATGATAGTGTCGGTATAAACACCGAGAGCCTGTATTAGACCTTGCTTCACCGGATGGGATACTGACGCCGTGGCAGCCGCATTGGGCGTGGAACCTTCACCTGCCTCATTGCTGAAAAGCCCTCTCTTTACTCCCATGGTGATTGCCGCTCCCACAGCTCCTCCTGCAGCCTGCCCGATGCCGAACGCATTCTCAAATATAAGTCCCAGCACATGGGGAATCCTGTCTATATTCATCACTATTATTACTGCAGCAAGCAAAATATATGCAATCGCCATCACCGGGACAACCACCTCACTGAATCTTGAAATGCTTTTTATACCCCCGAAAACGATTATCAGAGTCAATACGGTGAGGATAATCCCCATCAATTCTCGTGGGAAGGCATAGCTTTCCTGAAATGCTGAAGCAATAGTGTTAGATTGGACCGTGTTAAACGCAAAACCGAAAGTAAGTGTAATAAGCACAGCGAAAGTGACTGCCCACCAACGTTTATGCAATCCTTTCTGAATATAATAGGCGGGACCTCCCATAAACGACCCCTTCCCTCTAACTTTGAAAAGCTGGGCAAGGGTAGACTCCACAAATGCACTTGAAGCTCCCAGCAATGCTATTGTCCACATCCAGAACACAGCCCCGGGACCGCCCAGTGCTATCGCAGTCGCAACTCCGGCAAGATTACCTGTGCCAACGCGTGATGCAATAGAAATGGCAAACGCCTGAAAAGAACTTACCGCACCCCCATGACCGTGTCCTTTCGGGACGGCATTGTTCTTGCTTCCTGATTTCACGAGAAGCCTAAACATCTCCCCTATCATACGGAACTGCACTCCCCGGGTAGCCACGGTGAAGTATATGGCAATCCCGAGCAATGTGAAAACCATCACATAGTCTGTCAAAATACCGCTGACCGACTGAACTATCTTCTCCATCAATATTATTTTTTAAGGTTAAGCTGCTGTTGAAAATCAATCCTGGGCATATATGATATGTGCCTGTCACCTCCAGACCCTATCGGAACATTGATTCAAGTCTCCCCTCGTCAAGCAGACAGTAAACCCTGTTTCCATTCGGTGTATATGCCGGCGACGGGAGAGAGAAGAGTTCGCCCACTATATGTTCCATCTCATCGGTAGAAAGGCGGCGCCCCCTGGAAATAGCAGACGAACGAGCCATGACCAACGCCAGGCGTTCGGGAAGACTTTGGGCTATGTTTCCCTCATTGCCATAATTGACACCGTCTTCCGTGACCGACTCAAGAATCTTCAGAACCATGTCTTTCGGATCCGCATTTTTCAGCATAGCCGGAACTGCCGCAATCTTCCACCTGTTGTCCTCCTCATATTCAATGACAAAACCAAGACGAGAAAGTTCATCGCCAACTTCCTCCAATGCATGTTGATATTCCGGATCAAGTATCAGAGTCTCAGGAAACATCACTCCTTGCGACACCTGTCCCTCCTGCTCCATCTGAGAAAGATACTGTTCAAAAAGAATCCTCACATGCGCACGATGCTGATCTATTATTATAAGTCCTTCGCGAGAAGAAGTGATTATATAACTTTGGGCATGCTGCATGCATATGGCACTCAGGGAATCCACATTTTCCATCTCAGGCAAAACCGCAGCACCACCTCCCGAAGGAACGGTTCCAGAAAAGACATTCTCATCAGATACCGGACCTGAATCCTGACCGCTTGCAGGCTCCTTAATATCCTCTTCCGACACCGATATCTGTGAAGCGGAGGCAAGGCTTCCCGAATCTTTTATAAAATCTGAATACAAGGAATCCCAGTTCTTAGATACCCGTCCGTCATAATGATTTCCTCCTCCCACGCCTTTCCGGATCCTTGAAGAAGTGTTCCCGCCAAACGGATTCGCCCCCGCCGGCTGAAACGTTCCCATTCCGAAATCATACCCTTTTGCCATAAAAGAGTTTTGCTGTTCTACAAAAGGGTTATAATTTTCAGGGATGTCAAGCGTGGGTCTTTCCGGAGTCTCTCCCTGGGGAAGAGGATCCACAGGAAGCACGTCCGCATTAAAATCAATCGACGGGACAGCCCCGAATTTCCCTAAAGCAGCTTTTACCGAAGCCTGCAGGATAGGCCAGATCTCCTGCTCATATTCAAATTTTATCTCATTCTTTGTGGGATGAATGTTGACATCTATACTTGCAGGATCAACCCGGAATTTTAAGAAATAACAAGGCTGGGTGTCGGCGGCGATAAGGGAATCATAACAATTCATTATCGCCTTGTGAAAATAAGGATGCCGCATGTTTCTTCCATTGACAATCAGATATTGCAGCGGATTACGGCGCCGTGCAAATTCAGGCCGGGAGATAAAGCCGGAAATCTTTATCAAGGTCGTGTCTACATCCACCGGCACCAGATGAAGATCAAGATTATTTTTCCAGATGTCGCCGATACGCTGTTTGAACGATGCCGTCCTCAGGTCAAGGATTCGGCTACCGGTGTCAATACTCATGCGGATATGATTGTTGACAAGCGCCAGACGTTCGAACTCACGCATGATATTTGAAGTCTCCACATTGTCGGTCTTCAGAAATTTTCGCCTTGCCGGCACATTGAAGAAAATGTTCTTCACCATAATGTTCACTCCCCTGTCACAGACACAAGGCGCCTGTGTCTCAACTTTCGAAGCGTTGATGACAAGGCGGGTGCCTATC
>JAIDJJ010000215.1 GCA_029052265.1 Muribaculaceae bacterium | reverse complement strand
GGTAAGCTGAACTGCACATACGACAGCATTCTTGGCATTCATAAGCTCAAGACCTTCAAAATGGAGGTCGCCTACAGCGAGACTCTTGCCGAGACCAAGGCTGTCTACATTGACAACAAGACGCTCGGGAATCTGATCATAAAGAGCTTTAACCTTAAGCTTACGGAGTGAAAGAGTGAGCTTACCACCGGCTTTAACACCTTCTGCATGACCCTCGATCTGCACAGGAACCTCCATAACGATAGGCTTCTCAGGACCTACCTCAAGGAAATCGATATGAAGCACAGTATCCTTCACAGGCTGGAACTGAATCTCTTTCATCACCGCGATTCTCTTGTCGCCCTTGATATCAAGATCAATTTCAAAGATATCGGGAGAATAGATGAGCTTGCGCACATCTTCTACTTTCACTACGATATCAGTTGTGATAAGACCGCGCTTGCCGTCTACGTCAACTATTTTCTCTCCTTCTTTGAGAGTGCCGGCGTAAGGAAGTTCTACAATCTTGCCACCATTAAGAACTGCGGGGATTTTACCCTCTGCACGCAAAGCCTTTACAGACTTCTTGCCGAGCTCGGTACGAGGTTCGGCGCTAAGTTGGAATTTTTTCATTGTTAATTGTTGTGTTACTCAAAATAAGTTTTTTTGCTCCGGCTGATTCGCCTTTGGGAGCCGCCCGCACCCTTTCGGAAGCCAGGCAACAGATTTCCCATCACACGTTTTTGCTCAAAAGCGCCGCAAATTTACAAAATTTTTCTCATCCGCACAACTGTACATTAATATTCAGACGTTTTATTTCCCATTATTTCATTAAATTTGCATTCCAAATCACTAAACCAATTATGATCTCATCTAAAGAACATCTCGAAGAGACAGCCCTGGAGTACGGACTCCTCCCCTTTTTCGCCAACAACGTGCGTGGACTGTCCGTACAGGAAATGGCAGCACCGGGCATGCTTTTTGGCGAAACTACAGATGATTATGGATGCTGGGAATGGAAAGGTCCTGTCATCAGGCAACAAACCACTGCATACGGGAAATTTTTCAGGAATAAAGCCGGTTTTGTTTCTTTAGAACTTCTTCCGGATTTCCTGAACTATAGACGTGCCGCATATCCTCTTGAGCCTGATTCCAAAGAAGAGATGATATTGGAAATAATCGAACAATATGAGAAGATAACCTCTACAGAACTTAAAAGGCTGATATTTGGCAGTACATCTTATCATCGTCAGGCAACGGATCTTGTAGACATCGATGCAAAACGAAAAATTACCGCCAAAAAAGAATCCGTCCCTACAAAAGAAAAATCCGGCAGGCACAGTCTTGAGGGACCTCTACAGAAATTACAGATGGGAGGCAGACTGTTGATAGCGGATTTTCAATACAAATACACGAAACGTGGCGAACGATACGGCTGGGGTGTGGCGCTTTACTCCACTCCCCAATTATGGTTGGGTGCAAATATCTCGAAATGCGACCGTACGCCTGAAGAATCGTTTGAACTGCTTGTAACTCATCTCGCCAATAAATTGCCCAATATATCCGAGTCTCAGATCCGTCTACTCCTGAAATAATTGAAAATTTCACACATTTTTATGATTTTGTTTTGAAAAATAAAATTTATCACTTAACTTTGCCACATGATGGGAAGCATGCGCATTCAGATATGCCGTCTCTCATCTGTTTAAACACATAATTTTATAGTTTAAACAATTCATTTTTAGCTATGATACATTTGCATCTTTCTGACTACGTTTTCAGAGTGCCTGTTCCAACAGTTGGCAAACGGATGCTGTGTGTATAGCGTTTTTCACCAACTTTCTTATTCAACAGAATCTCCGGTAGCCATTGGTGTGTCTTTACGCCATCTTCAAAACTACCGAAGCCTCTGATTGCGTGTTCACAATCAGAATATTCTGCACATCTTAAAACCTGTGAAGGCGAAATCCGCTCAAAGTACATTGACATGGTGAAAAACTGCCTGAGGAGAAGGCCTCAGGTATGCTACAAAAAATGAATTGAAAACAAAGCATCCCTGTACTTTCCGTGCAAGATGTAAAACATTATTAACTTAAAACTATAAAATTATGACAACTAAAAACACTCCACTCACACTCTCCCCTCTCAAACTCACCACCTATTCTCCGGATGATAAGGTGGCTAAATCATTCATGGAATTTGAGATGTTTGACTCACGGCATCATTTCTCCGCCGGCGTCACTCAGTCCGGGATCGCGATAATGATGCGTTTCGTCAACAAACGTGCGTTCTCCGACGAACCCGCCAAAGGGATAAGACGTATGGTGACAGTAAAACTTGTAGACGCCTCCGCCTACCTGACTGTCGCCACTACAAGAATACGCATCACCATTCCTGCCGGCGTAAAAGACGATTTCCACAGAGTGGATTTCCCTTTTGCCTACTCTAATATCTGCAATGACCATACATATAAAGTCATCGTGACTGACGACAACAGCAAGGAAATTCTTGGTGAAATAAGTTTCAATATATATGACGAACTCCTCTATGGAGAAGATTCGTCACGATGGTATGTTGTGGAATCCGGCGGACTGCGTCCTGAACACGAAAACGAATACTACAAATCATATAATGTAGGGATACTTTCCTACCCTAAAGTCCGTTTTGACATTCTGCCGAAAATCTCTCCCACTCCCGACATTCTTCCGGAACTCGAAATAAGAGTCTATTTTCCCGACGGCACTATTGACAATAGTTTCTGCAATCCTGTATGCGATGATTTCGACATGAATGAATATCACGTCGAAATGCCCATACTGGTCAATGATTCCAATAAAGGTATATGCTATGCCGAACTGCTATGCCTGGACTATCCTATAGCCGGATGTGTGTTCAACTCCAAAGGTGAGTATCATAGCGGTGCTTGGGTTGGCAAGAATCTTGAATGTCTTGACCAATATTCACTGGAAGCGGCAAGCGAACGTTTCAGAACTGCATTTTCGGAAAATAATAAAAATGAAGATGATGACATGACTGACGAGGATTTTGAAAAGGCTCTTTCAGAATTCGTCTTTGGCGAACTCATTCCTTCCGATGATTCAGATACAATTGACGATAATCCGGGCACAGACTTCGTCAACGACAAACCGGAACTTGAATCCCAATCTGATGCGGGTCTAAATCAACATACACCTATAAGTTTGGATGACCTCACGGGACTCTCCAAAGTAAAGGAGAAGTTCACCACCTACGAAAAAATAGTCTCCTTTAATAAAATGCGCATAGAGAATAACCTCCCTGCTCTATCACTTCCCCTTCATGCCGTTTTCCTTGGATCTGCAGGAACCG
>JAIDJJ010000214.1 GCA_029052265.1 Muribaculaceae bacterium | reverse complement strand
ATTGTGATCTTGATTTTATTCAAATTTAGACATTATTCCGCATTTTTACTAATTTTGCAGATTAAATTTTCTAAATAATTCATTTCATTTCTTATGAAAAACGGATTTCTGTCAGTCTTCTCCCCTTTTGTGGCTATGACATTCATAGTTTCTGCGTTGTCGTGCACATCAAATAATTCATACCATCGTGAAGAAGGTATGATATGGAATACTGTCTATCATATCACCTATGAAAGTGACAGAGATCTCGGAGACTCAATTATCAATACACTTGAATCTGTCGGAAAAAGCCTTTCCGTTTTCGATAAAAACTCCCTGGTTTGCAGAGTGAATCAAACCGACTCAACCGTCATCGACAAAATGTTTTCCGATGTTTACTCAGCATCTCTGAAAATATGTGAGGCAAGCGAAGGCATGTTCGATCCGACCATATCCCCTCTAATTTCTGCATGGGGATTCGGACCCGGACATGAGATCTCTGCCGATACCGCCGCCATAGACAGTATAATGAAATTTACCGGTATCAAAAAAACAAGACTTGAAGGTGATCTCTTTGTAAAAGAAGACCCGCGGATCGAGTTCAATTTTTCTGCGATCGCAAAAGGATACGGATGCGATCAAGTGGCAAGTATGCTGAAACGTAACGGAGTCAACAACTATCTTGTGGAAATAGGGGGTGAACTGGCTATAGGAGGCAAAAGTCCCCGCAGCGACAAATGGAAAATATCTATCGACCGTCCCATACAGACCGATTCCACAGAGATTCATGACTCAAGTGCCGTGATAGAACTGACAGACTGTGGGGTGGCAACTTCCGGGAATTACCGGAACTTTCATAAAAGCGGAACCAAAACGTTCGGGCACACAATTTCTCCGATAACAGGTTATCCTGTTGAAACCGATGTAATAAGCGCCACTGTAATTGCGCCAAACTGTATGCTCGCCGACGGAGCAGCGACTGCATGTATGGCTGCCGGATCCGAACTTGCAAAGAAAATGTTGTCACAACTCGGATATGATGCAATGCTGATACTGTCTGACACCACTATATGGACTTCTGCAGGGTTTCCTCAAATCGAATAACGCTTTATAAATGCACTTCGCTTCAATTCATAATGCATTATGAATTGAAGCGAAGTGCATTGTGAATTGAATTATCTTAAGAGTTTCGGAGCCTGGAAATAAAGCCCGAAATTGATCCCGAAATTCCAGTTATGCTTGGGAGATGACAGATAATTGACATAAACCGACAGGCTCGCAAAAGGGAAATTGTAGACTGCCGCAACCTCTCCTATGAACTGGGGATGCTTGAACCATCCGTCATTCTTTGCAATCCCGTCTGCACCTGCCACTACATTTCTGATCGGGCAATATCCAAAGAAATCCCCCCTTAGCTGGGCATGGCTGAAAGGGGTCCACACCGGCGAGATTCCGATGGCTCCATAATTGTCGGAGCGGAACGCAACATTGAAGTAATTGCGGGTAGAGGGCGTGGGGGCAAATGCCGGCGCATGTATAAGGGTGGCGGTATAATCCTGATATACACTCTGCAGTGTGGCTATCCCATTGATCATGGCTCCGAGTTTGAAATTTCTGTGCAATCCGAAATAATGCCGCCAAAGAAGCTCTGCCGACCCTCTGAGATGAGTGCTCCAATTTCCCGTAACAGATCCGGATGCAGGCTCTCCCGGTATAAACTTATTCTGCTCATGACTCAGCAAAACATTTAGTATCCACTCCTTGCCTGAAGAGGGATACATCCGGTCATCGAGAGTATTAAGTTCTATGCCTGTCTTTAAGGCTGCAATCCGGTAGTTGCTTTTGTCCCGTTCCATTCCCGAGAAATTGCCTGAATTATACGGGAAATATCCGTTGCTTTCCCATCCGTAAGATATGTCGGCATAACCTTTCGCCATACGTCCGAGAGCAAAACAATATTTGAGACGGAAGAAACCCTGAAGATCTGTAATAAATGAGGGTGTGGCGCTCTGATAAAACAACAGCTCTGAATCATAATATTTCTGCCGGCTTATCACAGCACTAAATTCCATATAAGAGGGCAACGATGATCTCATCGCAAATTTCGCACTCAGCTGTGCGGCATAGTACGACTGTCCTATCCACCCTCCGAAATCGACATCAAGACTATTGAAACTGAGCGTATGATAGCCAAAAGTAAGATAGAGCATACTGTTGGTAGAAGATGAAACCCATCCCCCGACCCCAAGGCTCCACGGATTTTTTACCGTTGCCTCAAGCAGCAAAGTGTTTTTCCCATCTTTATTAAATATTGCCTGTGGCAGAAGATCCGTAAGTTTACCGTCGGTCACTGCACGGTAGTAGGCATCCTCCACATGAGCCATATTCACCGGCACTCCAGGCTCCCCATCATCAAAGAGATATTTAAGATAACGCGACTGATTCTGGGTAGCACCGGTCACCTGTATCGAATCAAATGAGACAGATGGAGTCTCCTGTGCAAACATCGCCCGCCTACGGTCGACATCCACGACACTCTCCCTGGCTTTCAAACGTCGTTTGATCGAGTCTACCATCTCAAGACCCGTCTTATATCCTATGGAATATATCTCGTTCGCCTCCCCGAAATCGAGCACACCAAACGACAATACCGGCACCTGGATCTTTATCCCGTCTTCAGCAGGAAGGCTATAGTCATTGTTCTGGATAATCATGTCTTCCAGCTGACTGTAAATATCCCCCTTGACAGGTTTCGTATCCGCTGATGAAACGGAAACCCCTATTATAAAATCCGGATCGAAATCTTTTTTCATCACGTCTACAGGGAAATTATCATATATTCCACCGTCGTATACAAGCACTCCGTCCATTTCTATGGGTTTGAAAACAAGAGGGAAACTCATGGATGCCCTGACCGCATCTCCCAGCGACCCCGACTTGCAGACTATCTTATGCTTGTGATAGACATCGCTTGTGACACATCTGAACGGCACAAACAGATTGTTGAAATTCTCGCCACATTGCTCCGTATAGGGTGAATAGAGTTTCAGAAATTCCAGATTCATAGGAATCGGATTTATCAGGGATGTAGGGATTATCTGACCGAAGATATCTGTCGAATCCTTGAAATTTATGTTCAACGACACCCATTTCGGCGACGGAGAGGGCATGGAGAAATAATACACATTCTTTTTGTTGATAGTGCCTGTACTCCAGTCTCTGAAATCTTGTGACGTAAAAAGCTGAAGCATCTTTTCAGGCGACCACCCGCAACTGTAAAGACTGCCTACGATAGCCCCCATTGATGTGCCGGCGACATAATCTATTGGTATATCATTTTCCTCAAGCGCTTTTATAACCCCGACATGGGCAATCCCTTTTGCCCCTCCTCCGCTGAGCACAAGACCCACCCTTTCACGGGTTTTGCGAATCGAGGCACTATCGGCAAAAGCAATACCGGATGCATTGACTGTGCTGTCTGCATCAGCCTCATGACCTGAATAGGCTGCCTTTCCCTGGACTGCTACTACAAAGAAAGCGATGAATGCAACTACCTTGTTAATTTCTTTCTGAAGCGACATAGTGTGGAATTTTTTATTTGGTCCCCTGCCAAAACAATTTAATTGATGACATCGACACACGGCTTATCGCATGAAATTTATCGAAAACCATGTTTTATGTTTATTTAATTGCAGCAGGTTCTTTTGATATAAATGATTCCACCCCTCGATTGGTTTAGCTCCCGGTCCACAAAATTACGGTGTTACTGTCCAAATACCCATCTCCTCCGTCAGTTTGACTTAGAGCGAGTTCCTTAAAATTTCGGGGTCGTAGGGGTCGCAGGTAACTTTATATTACTAAAGGATATTGTTTTATGTTAAAATGCCGTTTATGATTATAGCGATGATTATTATTTATTTACAAATTATACTGCCGCTTGATAAA
>JAIDJJ010000213.1 GCA_029052265.1 Muribaculaceae bacterium | reverse complement strand
ATATTTCAGTCGATCAGTTAATATCCGCTGAACCACTGTTTAATTTGGTCATAGCTCATATTGAAATAGCGTTTTTCTGAATCAAGAGCCTCAATACGAGCCATCTCCTCCGGCGTAAGTTCCCAGTCAAATACCTCAATGTTTTCTTTGATATACGCAGGATTTTCAGCTCCGGGAATTACCGAATGACCTTTCTGTACATGCCATCGGATTACGACCTGAGCCCGTGATTTGTCATGGGCTTTGGCAATCTCACATATGACAGGATTGCGGAGTATTTCACCATTGCTGTCACGCCCACCCAACGGAAACCACGCCTCAAGAACCGTTCCGGTGGGTTTAAGCAGTTCTTGCCAGTGACGACGCTGTGCCCAAGGGTGACATTCCATCTGGAAACAGTCTGGAGCAAGTTCCACATGATCAATTATGGAGTGATATAGTTCGTCGCTGTAGTCGAAGTCGCTGATGCCTATGGCGCGGAGCTTTCCTTCCCGAAGTTCTTGCTCCATGACCTTGTATGCGCCGACATAGTCACCGACCGGTTGATGAAGATATACCATATCAATATAGTCAACGCCAAGTCTCTTTCTCATTCTTTCAAGAGCTGCCGGCGTTTCCTTCTCACCATATTCGTTGGGCCACAACTTTGAGGTAATCCAGATTTCTTCACGGGGTATGCCTCTATCTTTTACCGCACGTCCAACGCTTCGTTCGTTTTGATAGGCATGGGCGGTGTCTATCATGCGATAGCCGGTTTTGAGCGCATCTTTCACATTCAGCTGGGTCAACCTGATAGACTCCGTAGCCTATTTGCGGCATTTCAATGCCGTTTCTCAGCGTTATCTTGTTCATATCTGCTTATTTTACAACATTATATTTTATCCAAAGGACATCATTTTCCATCCTTTCCACTGATTGCAGACTCAGTTTTGTAGGAAGTTTGGACTGATCGGAAATTCCATCGAACATCGCTCTCCAGCCCTCGCGACCGTCAATCCCGGGTGCGAGCAGCAGGCTCACCTCATCAATAAGTCCGGCTGCGAGAAAACCTCCGTTGATAAGGCCTCCGCCAAGCACCGCAAGACGCTCAACACCGAAATCCGTTTTCAGAATAGCCATGGCATCAGCAAGGTCAATATTATTTTTGCCTGTTGCTATATAAGAGATGCCTTTATCACGCAGATAGGTCAGGTATTCAGCCGGAACATTCTCGGAGGTAAGAATCAGAAGAGGTCGCCCGTCTTCCATCGCCGCGCTTTCCCATTGAAGTGTGCCGTGGGTATCCGGACAAATATGGAAATCATCGCGCTCCGAGGCTCTGAATGTGTCTTTACGGTCAGACGGAGTTTTATCCGTTGCCACGTATCTATCGGGAAGAGCATAATAATGTTCCATCGTGACACGCCCTTCCACAGAAGCGTTGCAGCCGAGTGTGTCAAGCGTGGTGTAGTATTCGTCACCACTGATTTTATCAACCATGCCGCAGTCGATACGTCCATCGATTGACTCAACCATGTGGCATATTATATAAGGTCTGTCCATAAATGTCTATTTTTTGAATCCGAGATGTTCAAGCCAGTTGTTGACGCTCGTTTGAGCGGACGACTGATTTTTCTGAGCCACATTTCCTTCGATAGCAAACCCCTTGCCGACAGCCACATCCGCACCCTTGCAGGCAGAAGCGATCTTGCGGTCGGTTCCACCCATGCCGCTTCCTTCATGCGTGACGAATGGAATGACTGTCTTGCCGGTCCAGTCGTGTATGTTGATGAAAGTATAGACACACATCGGAGGTTCACCCCACCACTGAGGATAACCGATGAAGATAACATCGTAATCCTCAATAGCGATGTCGCCTTTCACGGCAGGACGTGCGTTCTGCTGAAGTTCACGCTTTGCGATTTCGATACATTCGTCATAGCTGTCTTTGGGATATCCCTTTTCAGGGACAATCTCAAAACGGTCGGCACCGGTGGCATCGGCAATCATATCAGCTATGATGTGGGTATTGCCTTTTTCGATGTATCCGACATTGTAGTTCTCCCCGGTATGCGAGAAAAATACTACGAGTTTCTTACATTCGTTATTCATATTTTCAATTTTTTTGTTCTCAGTCTTGTCGTTGCCGGTTGTCTTGGCGGTACATGAATTGAATCCCAGAAGGGAACAAAGTGTCACCAATACAGTTGTCAATATGTTTCTTTTCATATCATATATTTTTTATACTGCAAAATTAGCACTATAATGCCATATGGCAGTTTCACAAATAAGGCTATAATTTTCACAAAAGCACGAAATAATATTTGCCGAAAGTATAGAAAAACAATACCCGAACATAGATTTCTCATGTCCGGGTATATTTCAAAGTTTAGCCACTCGTGATTGGTGGGTTGAGTATGTGTTGTAATAACAGTATGTAGGCTCTGACTGCGGCTATCTCGCCATCGTCCCAGTTTCTTTTGATTTCTTCACTCATTGTACGTTAAAATCTTTAACTCTTTAGTCAAGATTTTTCAGGACTAGACACTGTTCACGAATTGCACACCGCCATACCTCACAATGTTCACGATTCTGCCGGATAGGGGTATTACAAAAAAAAATAGCTGAAACTGCTTTGGTTTCAGCTATTTGCGGCATCTTGCCGATTTGTTCTGTGATCCGCCTGGTCTCTGTGATACAAACGGATGTTATATGATTATCAATATCTTAGCTCTCTAAAAATCGCGGTACTCCCTCTTTGCGCACCCCGATATTTCAATGTTCTTCTTTGTTTACTTTGCAAAGATAATAGTAATTCGCTGATTTTCGGCGATTAAGAGCGTTAAATAACCCCTATTTATTGCCCCGTTTTTCACTAATACTTGCTCCCTCGTATATTTGACGGTGTATTTATAGGCTTAATTTTGCTCCCTCTCGCTTCATTATAATGGACGCTAATTGCGTTTTAATTTCTATTTTGGCGATATTTGGGCTAATTAATAGATTAAAAACCGAAATATCCCGGTTTTATTTTGGAAACACCGCAAATAATAGCTAACTTTGCCATATCAAAGCCACATATAATGATACAAGAGCTGAAAATAAAAAATTTCAAGTC
>JAIDJJ010000212.1 GCA_029052265.1 Muribaculaceae bacterium | reverse complement strand
TTGCAGATCCGCTTGTCGCCGGAGAGTTTAAGCCGAGGGAAGAGGAGCTCAACAAGTCGAGTGTGGTGTTCACATTGCCTCATACGCACGGCGCACTTTCAAAGGTGCTGACCATACTGTCGTTTTATGATGTGAATCTCACCAAGATACAGTCGCTCCCGGTGATCGGCAGGGAATGGGAATACCGTTTTTATGTAGATCTTACATTCTCATCATATTTCCGTTACCGTCAGGCATTGCAGGCTGTCAGACCGTTGACTAATGAATTTCGTGTTCTTGGGGAGTATGTCGAGAGAGTGGGTATAAATTAAGCATAATATACGGTAGCGCCCTGTCAATAATGCTGTTCCGATTTAAATGGGGAATGTGCCGGATACCAACTTGAAATAATACAGGAAAATTATGATAAAAAACAATATATCACCCGCACAGAGGGTGAATGAGATAAAGGAATACTGGTTTGCAGGCAAGATGCGCGAAGTGGCGCGGATGAATGCAGAAGGACAGGATGTGGTTTCACTTGGAGTGGGCGGTCCTGACCGTATGCCTGCGCCGGAGGTGGTTGAGGCTCTCTGCGAGTCAGCACGTAAGGAAAACAACCATACATATCAGATTGCATCCGGCATACCGCAGCTTCGTGAAGCGATGAGCCGCTGGTACAAACGGAATTATGACGTGGATCTTGATCCTGAGGCAGAAGTATTGCCCCTTATCGGTTCAAAAGAGGGTGTTCTTCACATCAGCCTTGCTTTTGTCAATCCCGGGGATAAGGTTCTTGTCCCGAATCCGGGCTATATGACCTATACCGGAGTCAGCCGGATGTTGGGCGCCGACATAATCCCTTATGATTTAAAAGCGGAAGATGGTTGGATGCCGGATTTTGAACAGCTTGAGCGTATCGCGTCGGAGGGTGATGTGAAATTGATGTGGGTGAACTATCCCAATATGCCAACCGGAGCATGCGCCGACAGAAAACTGTTTGAAAAGCTGGTTGCTTTTGGCAAGCGCCATGGCATAGTCATAGTGCACGACAATCCCTACAGCTTCATTTTAAATGACAATCCGCAGAGCCTTCTGTCAATTCCGGGAGCAAAAGATATTGCCATTGAATTAAATTCGTTAAGCAAGAGTCATAATATGTCGGGATGGCGCATGGGCATGGTGGCATCCAATCCGGAGTTTGTAGGCTGGGTCAGGAAGATGAAATCAAATATCGATTCCGGTCAGTTCAAACCGGTGATGGAAGCGGCGATAAAGGCGCTTGATCTTGGAGATGACTGGTATAAGGAATTGAACAAGGTTTATTCAGAGCGCCGGATCGTGGCGGAAAAAATAATGGAGGCGCTCGGATGCAGTTATGATCCCGCGCAGAGAGGGCTCTTTTTATGGGGCAGACTTCCGGAAGGGGTGTCTGACAGTGCGTCATTTACCGACAGGGTGCTTCATGAGGCAAAAGTGTTTATCGTCCCGGGATTTATTTTCGGAAGCAATGGTGAGGGTTATATCCGCATTTCACTATGCTCACCCGTGGAAAGAATGGAAGTAGCGCTTGAGCGCGTAAAATCAATGAAACAATAAAACAAGATAAGAGATGAATTTCGAAGATTTAAAACCGATAGTAGAGGGTTTTGACAATTCCGGCAAACCGCTTGTGATGGCGGGTCCGTGCAGTGCCGAGACCGAAGAGCAGACACTTTCCACAGCGCGTCAGTTGGCAATGGGGGGTATAAAGATTTTCCGTGCCGGTATCTGGAAGCCGCGCACCAAACCCGGAGGTTTCGAGGGGATAGGCAAGGAGGGGCTGTCATGGCTCAACAGGGTAAAGGAAGAGACCGGTATGCTTGTTGCTACGGAAGTGGCAATGCGCAGCCATGTGCTTGATGCCTTGGAGGCAGGTGTGGATATACTATGGATCGGGGCGCGCACGTCTGCCAATCCTTTTGCTGTGCAGGAAATTGCCGACACACTTAAAGAGGCAGGTGCGACAGATGTTGCAGTTCTTGTAAAAAATCCGGTCAATCCCGATCTTGAGCTCTGGATAGGGGCGCTCGAAAGAATGTATAATGCCGGCATACGTCGTCTCGGTGCCATTCACCGTGGCTTCAGCTATTATGGCAAGAGCATTTACCGCAATCCGCCGCAGTGGCACATACCGATAGAGCTTCACCGCCGCATTCCCCATCTCCCTATAGTGATTGATCCGAGCCATATGGGGGGCAAGCGTGAACTGATATCCTCATTGTCGCAGCAGGCTCTTGATATGAAATTCAACGGACTGATGATTGAAAGCCACTGTTCTCCGGACGATGCCTGGAGCGACAAGAACCAGCAGGTACCCCCGGAGGTGCTGAAGATCATACTCGGGTCGCTGGTTCTCAGGAACGCGAATCAGGATACAGAAAGCCTGCAGAATCTTCGTGAACAGATTGACCGTGTGGACACGGAGCTTGTCGAGATGTATAAGCGCAGAATGGATATCGCCCGTGAGATCGGAAAATATAAGAAAGAACATTCGATGCCTGTGGTTCAGGAATCCCGCTACGACGACCTTATCAAGAGCCGTGTGGCTGCCGCTGTTCAGATGGGAATGTCTCCCGATTTTATGAAGACAGTGCTCCAGGCAATCCATGAGGAATCGGTGCGTCAGCAGATTGAGGTGCTTAACCAAAATTGAGAAAAACGTATTTTGTTAAGTGGAAAGCCGTCGGGCAATAATATCCCGGCGGCTTTTGCTTTTTTTTCTTTTCGATAAAAAATATTACCTTTGTAGACTGAGTAATAATTTGACCTAAGGCGTATCATGTATATATTATCGGAATCAGTGCGGTATTGCCGGAAGTTACGGTTATATCAAAAAGCATTCGGTAAGGTTACGCAGTATTATTTACAAATCACCTGAATCATGAAAAAATCTATAATCGCAGGAATTTTTGGAGTGGCGGCGTTATGCGCGGGAGCCACTGATCTTTTTTTCTATTCGCCTGAAAACGGGGCAGGAGGGCTAAGGTTTGCTGTCAGCGAAGATGGCAAGTCATGGCGCAGCATAGGCAATGGATATGATTTCGTCAAATCCGATTACGGTTCGTGGGGCTGGGGAAAGAAAATGTGGAATCCACAGCTTTTCCCGACATCATCCGGATGGTCATGCCTATTCCGTGTCAATCCGGAAGGCACGGCAATAGGATGGGCGCAATCTTCTGATCTCATTAATTGGAAGCCACAGGAATACATATTGGCTTCAGACACAGCAAAACTTACTTTCCGCTCTAATGTGGGGTTCAGTCCTGCAGTGATAGATCTTGACGGGAAAAAAGTTTCGGGTTATGTGATGAAAACAGATGACAAGACCGTGGATATGCTTGACCGTTATACGGAAGAGCGGGCACGTCTGGCAGCTTTGTATTCTGAGCATTGCGACAAGGACGGTGAACG
>JAIDJJ010000211.1 GCA_029052265.1 Muribaculaceae bacterium | reverse complement strand
ATGCGGGAGTTCTGTAATAGTGATAGGCCGCCAGTTCGGCAGCGGAGGCAGAAAAATAGGGAAACTTATCTCAAAACGCCTCGGATATGACTATTACGACAAGGAACTGCTCGCCGAAGCAGCACAAAGCCTGGGGTTTTCTCAAGAAATATTTATAGCCCACGATGAGCGGAAACCTTCCCCTTTGCGTTCGTTACTGCAGGGGATATACGGCATAGCCGATAATTTCCACGACACGTCGATATGCGGGGAATCTCTCTATCACGCCCAATCGGAAGTGATTAAAAAGATTTGCGAAAAAAGGTCTTGTGTAATAGTGGGAAGAACTGCTGATTATATATTGCGCAACCATCCCGGTCTCGTCAGTGTGTTCCTTCATGCTCCTGTAGATGAAAGAGCTCGGCAGATTGTGAAAAGAGGAGACGCCGCGGATATAGACTCTGCAAAGGAGCTTGCCCGTAAAAATGACCGCGAAAGGGAAAGCTTCTATAATTACTATACCGGGGGAGGCTGGGGAAAAGCCGCATCATATCATCTGTCGGTCGACGCATCATGCCTTGAAGACGAAACGATAGCTGAAATGATAATATCTTTTGCAAAAGCAAAAAAACGTATCCGCTGAACATTTAGCCGAAAATAATGGTCAGCTTAAATAGACTACATTCTGCAGAAGGGTGGTCTGTCGCTTGAAGACAGGATCTTCAAGAGGAAAGTCCGGGCAACAGAGGGCACCATGTTTCCTAACGGGAAGCCGGCGGCGACGCCGGGGATAAGTGACAGAAAACAACCGCCTCCCAAGGGAGGTAAGGGTGAAAAGGCGGGGTAAGAGCCCACCGGCTCCCTTGGTGACAAGGGAGGCCGCACATCCCATGGGTTGCAAGGCCAAATATACCGGCAGTCAAGGATTGCCCGTCCATTGCCGGGGGGTAGGCTGCTTGAGCCCGCGGGCAACCGCGAGGATTAGATAAATGACAGACGCCATCTTTTTGATGGTACATAACCCGGCTTACATCCCTTCTGCTTTTTATAACCGGAGAAGTCATGACTTCTCCGGTTATTTTTTTTGAACCATAGTAAGCATTCTTGCATTTTATCTCATGAACAGATTTAGTTGCTACACAAAAAACATTGAAGCTGTTTCGACTTTTTCTTTTAAAGAGGTTGCTTAAACTTTTTTATTTTTCAAGATTTCGTCAGATTTTCGAGGCGGTTTTGAACCTTGAAGAGGGAGTGAAGAGGGAGTTTAGCAGGCTAAACGACCGATGAATGGTTCAAAACCGACCGGAAAGATGGCGGAAGATTGGGAAAGAGGTCTTTTTAATGTAAAAAGCCATAAGAAAATCAATCTCCGTAAAAAAGTGGAAACAACTTCATTATCCACAAACTGAAAAAATGACCCAGAAAAAAGAATCTTTTATAAGCAGGATCATCGAGAAGACGTCCTCTATTGTCAATTACTGCTGGACAGGGGTCTGGCATGAAACCAAAGACACTACGGGAATAAGAATCCTGAAGGTTGCCAATCTGTCTGTACGCTCTTTCCTGGACAGAGACCTTCAGTCAAAATCAATGTCGCTGACCTACTCCACAGTACTCGCCATTGTGCCTGCTCTCGCTCTTATGTTTGCGATAGGAAGAGGCTTCGGATTCCAGTCTCTGCTTGAAGATCAGCTTTTCAAAAGTTTCCCGGCACAGAAACAAGGCATTTCTTTTGCTTTAAAATTTGTGGACTCATACCTAAAGGAGGCTTCGCAGGGTCTTTTTGTCGGAATCGGTATAATCTTTTTGTTGTGGACCCTTATCTCACTGCTGTCGTATATCGAATCGGCATTCAACGGAGTCTGGGATGTGAAACAAGACAGGTCTTTCTATCAGAAAGTGACCGATTATATAGCAATCTGCCTGATGGTTCCCGTGTTGATGATATGCTCTTCCGGCGTCTCGATCTTCATGTCAGCCACCATTCAGGACAATTCTCATCTTGCATTCCTGTCCCCCTTGGTGAACATTGCCCTCGAAATGGCTCCCCTCTTGCTTGCCTGGCTGGCATTCTCTCTATCCTTCTTCCTGATCCCAAACACCAAGGTACAATTTAAATATGCAGCCATAGCAGGGGGATTCAGCGCCTTGATCTTCCAGATACTGCAACTGCTTTTTGTCAACGGACAGCTATACGTGTCGAAATACAATGCAATCTATGGTTCTTTTTCTTTCCTGCCTTTATTGCTCATATGGCTGCAGCTCTCCTGGCTGATACTTCTCGCAGGATGCGTATTGACTTACTCTCTGCAGAATGTATTCGCCTTCAATTTTATGGGAGATTTCAACCGGCTGTCGCTTAATTACCTCAGGAAAGTCACGATTATACTTACAGCAGCCATTGTAGGGAGATTCAGAAAAGGGAAAACTCCTTTGAGCAGGTCACAGCTCAGTTTTTATTATGACATTCCACTAAGAATCGTGAGCCGGGTTTGTGAAAACCTCAACAAAGCGGGGCTCACCAATTATGTGGTTTTGCCAAACGACCGGACCGGTGTGGCTCCGGCTCAGGAGACCGGGAACCTGAGTGTGGGAGAACTGCTGTCAAGGCTCGACCATATTGGAAGCCATTCCTTCATACCGCGTTTTTCAATTGTGTATTCCGGAATCTTAAACAAAATCGATTCTTGGCTTAAAGAAGCATATGTCACCCTTGACAACAAACTCATAGCAGATATCGAACTTCCCGAAGATGTCGACAAAGAGCGAGCCATTAATGACACCGAAAAAACATTTCTCAAAAGCGAAGATTCCGTTTAAGCCTGCATTTCTACAGAATGCAGGCTTAAACGGAGACCCTCAGCTGACATTTTGTGTGTTATACAACATGATTTGAGATTTTTTAATGTAATAATTTGATTTATTTGGAAAATAGTTGCATCTTTGCCATGTAAATTTTATCTTTGTAGATGATTTATCCATTTTATCCGATCTACACGGATTATAGATGCGAATCCTACATCTCCTCTTTACCTTACAGTTTATTCCGACTGTGAAACCTCGCCTCATGACCGAAACTCAAAAAATAATTACATTAATACAGATATAATATCCTATGAGTTATCTGAAATTTGACAAGAGTCTGATGATCAATCTGGAACAAAGCCTTCCCAAGGAAATGCTCCGGACCAACAAATCGGGCGCTTACCACTGTACCACCATTGTCGGCTGCAACACCCGCAAGCAACATGGGCTGCTTGTGATTCCGATTCCGGAAATGGACGACAAGGCACACGTGCTTCTTTCGTCTCTCGACGAGACGGTGATTCAACATGGAGCCCCTTTCAATCTCGGACTTCATCAATACGGAGACGGCGTGTTCAGCCCGAACGGACACAAATATATACGCCAATATGAATGTGAGTCGGTCCCTACCGTGACTTACCGTGTAGGAGGTGTCATCTTTACAAAAGAAAAAGTTTTCATTTCTCATGAAAACCGTATCCTCATCAAATATACCCTCGTGGAAGCGCACTCGCCGACTACACTACAGTTCCGGCCCTTCCTCGCTTTCCGCAACGCCAACGACCTTTGCATAGAAAACGGGGCAATCAACACTGCAGTCAATAATGTGAGAAACGGTGTCTCCACATGTCTGTATGACGGTTACCCCTCGCTCTATATGCAATTCTCCAAACAGCCGGAATGGGTCAACAACGGACATTGGTACAAAGGGGTGGAATATTATAAAGACAAAGACAGGGGCATACCGTACAAGGAAGATCTCTGGGTGCCCGGATATTTCCAGATTCCGATACGCAAGGGGGAATCGATAATATTCTCGGCATCCACATTTGAGACAGATCCTGACAAATTCTTTGAGACATATGAAGAGGAGCTCAAGACCCGCACCTGCCGCACAAGTTTCTACAACTGTCTGAAAAATTCTGCCAAACAGTTCTATCTGAAAAATAAATACGGCACATATATCATGGCGGGGTATCCTTGGTATAACGTCCGAGCAAGAGATGAACTCATGGCTCTCCCCGGATGCACACTCGCCATCGATCACAAAGACGATTATGAGGTGATAATGGATACATTCCTGAAAGCACTCGGAAGATGGCTCAACGACGGAATCAAAGACAAGACAATCGGAGAGATAGATCTGCCGGACATTCCTCTTTGGACTATATGGACCATCCAGCAGTTCAGACGATCCACCTCCACCGCTGAATGTTGTGAAAAATATGGTGAGGCGGTAAAATGGTTAGTGGAAGAGGTGCGCAACGGAAAAGTCTCAAATCTAAGACTTGACAACAACGGGCTCGTATCCTCAAACGGCGCCGACTCTCCTGTCACTTGGCTTTCAGCATCTGTCGACGGCAAGCCCCTCATTCCCAGAACAGGCTATATACTGGAATTTAATGCACTTTGGTATAATGCGTTGCGATTCCTCATATCCCTTTATGAGAACGAGCCGTCTGAACAAGATTACCTTGACGGGATAAGAGCCCTTGCCGACAAAGTCAAAGCATCGTTCGTCAGCACTTTCCTCAACGATTACGGCTATCTATATGATTATGTCAACGGAACCTATACCGACCTTGAAGTGCGCCCCAACATGGCAATAGCGATTGGAATGGAATATTCTCCGCTCGACAGAAGGCAACGTAAAAAAGTGCTTGACCTCATAACCCGTGAGCTACTTACGCCCAAAGGATTACGCTCTCTCAGTCCTAAAAGTTACGCCTACCGCCCCTCATATGTAGGCGATCCGATACAGCGTGAATATGCAGTGCATCAGGGACCGGCAAGACCATGGCTTTTCGGATTCTACGCCGACGCATATTTCAAGGTATTCGGAGTCAGCGGAGTCGGATTCATCGAAAGGATGCTGATCGGATACGAAGATGAAATGACAGAAGGATGTATCGGCTCCCTTTCGGAGCTATATGACGGCAACCCACCCTACACCGGCAGAGGGGCTGTCAGCACTGCCAAGAACGTCGGAGAAATTCTCCGTACTTTAAAAAACGTAAAAGAATTAAATAAACTACAAACCTTAGAAACCGAAGAATCGAAATGAAGGCTTTAATGTTCGGATGGGAATTTCCTCCGCATATCCTCGGCGGTCTCGGCACAGCAAGCTACGGTCTTACCAAAGGCATGCACAACAACGGCAACATGGAGATCTCGTTCGTGATCCCAAAGCCTTGGGGTGACGAAGAGCGTGGCTTTGCCAACATCATTGGAGCGTGCAACACACCCGTAGCATGGCGTGACGTGTCTTGGGATTATGTCAATTCAAGAATCGGGAAGGTAATGGATCCGCAGACATATTTCAACCTGCGCGACCACATCTATGCCGATTTCAATTATATGCGACTCAACGATCTGGGATGCATCGAGTTTTCCGGGAAATATCCCAGCAACCTCGTTGAAGAGATCAACAATTATTCTATTGTCGCCGGTGTGATAGCTCGCACTGTGCCTTGCGACGTGATCCATTCTCACGACTGGCTTACTTATCCTGCCGGCATTCATGCAAAAAATGTGACCGGGAAGCCTCTCGTGATACATGTGCATGCGTCAGAGTTCGACCGCTCAAGAGGGAAGCCGAATCCTACTGTGTTCGGCATAGAAAAAGACGGCATGACAAATGCCGATCATATCATAACAGTCTCAAATCTCACCCGCAATACTGTGATTGAAAAATATGGCATCGATCCTGCCAAGGTGACCACAGTACACAATGCGGTGATTCCGTTGAGCGACGAGCTCCTCAGCCTGAAACGCACAGAGACCAAGGACAAGGTCATAACTTTCCTGGGACGTATCACAATGCAGAAAGGTCCGGAATATTTTGTGGAAGCCGCAGCCAAAGTGCTTCAGAAAAACAAAAACGTACGCTTTGTAATGGCTGGAGGTGGCGACATGGAAGAGGCTATGATAAGACTCGCCGCTAAACGTGGTATCGCCGACCGGTTTCATTTCACCGGATTCCTCAGAGGCAAAGAGGTCTATCAGATGTTCCGAGACTCTGACGTATATGTCATGCCTTCAGTTTCCGAACCCTTCGGCATATCTCCGCTTGAGGCCATGGAGATGGGTGTGCCTTCGATTATCTCAAAACAAAGCGGGTGTGCGGAAATCCTTGACAATGTCATAAAGACTGACTATTGGGATGTAGACGCAATGGCTGATGCCATGCATTCGATCATCACAAACAAAGCCCTCTACGACACACTTCGGGACAGAGGTATCGAAGAGATCCACAATATAACCTGGGAAAAAGCAGGTAAAAAGGTGATCGACATATACAACAAGGTGATCGAAGCACGCAAATAACGCTGTCTAAAATCACCGCTAACTCAGACAATAAATACTCAACATAATGAAATCAGTTTGTTTTTATTTCAAGATACATCAGCCTTTCAGGTTGAAACGATATAGGTTTTTCGATATCGGCAACGACCATTACTATTATGATGATTTTGCTAATGATGAAATCATTTCCCGTGTTGCCGAATCAAGTTATATCCCGATGGCGGAGACTCTCCTCCAGATGATAAACGACAGCAACCGCGACTTTAAATGCTCGCTGAGCATTTCCGGAACAGCCATAGAGCAATTCCAGCTATATGTGCCTGAGTTTATCGACCTTCTTAAGAAACTCGCAGACACCGGTTGTGTAGAATTTCTCAGCGGCACCTACTCCCACAGCCTTGCATCATTGGAAGATCCGGAAGAATTTATCAGGGAAGTCAAGGCTCACGACAGTCTGATACAACGGCTGTTTGGCGTAAAACCGTCAGTTTTCGCCAACACGGAACTGATATATGACGACGACATCGCCTGCCTGATTGCATCTATGGGATTCAAGACAACACTTACCGAAGGTGCGAAGCACATACTTGGGTGGAAATCGCCTGATTACATATACTCAGCCGCCACAGCCCCACAGGTAAGACTGCTTCTGACCAACGACAAGCTTGCTGAAGATATTTCCCGCAACTTCAACAATACCGCATGGGATGAATATCCACTTACGGCAGACAAATATATTGACTGGCTCGCTTCGCTGCCACAAGAGGAACAGGTAGTCAATCTATATCTCAGCATGGACACATTCGGTTCGTTCCTGCCACGTGAGACCGGTATCTTCGACTTCATGAAGGCTCTTCCGAGATTCGGCAAGGAGAAAGGCGTGGCTTTCACTACTCCTTCCGATGTGGTGGCAAAGCTCAAACCCGTAGGAGAAATTTCCGTGCCATACCCCATCTCTGACATCGACGAGGCTCGTGACGTTTCCGCATGGAAGGGCAACGAATTACAGAACGAGGCTCTCCACAAACTTTATGCTGTGGCAGAAAGAGTGAGCCTCTGCGAAGACCGCCGGTTGAAACAAGACTGGGCGTATCTCCAGAGCAGCGACCATTTCTATTATATGAGCACAAAGAACATGGCTGACGGAGCAAGCCACGCGGCTTTCAGCCCGTATGACTCCCCCTTTGCCGCTTTCACAAACTATATGAATGTGCTGGCTGACTTCCTTGTGCGCGTAGAAGAGCAGTATCCTGACAATATCGAGAATGAGGAGCTTAATTCCCTTCTCCTTACCATACGCAACCAGAGTCAGGAGATAAACGAACTGAACAAGGAGATAAACAATCTCCGAAATAATATCCTGAATTCCGATGATTCCATCAACGCTCCGAAAGAGGAGACTCTTGAAATCGCGGAAAAAGCCGATATCGAAAGCCCTGCCCCTGAAAAAGCTACAAGAAAGAAACCGGGAAGAAAACCGAAGGCAGAATCTGCCGCCAAACCGGGAAGAAAGAAAAAATAAGATATTCCCTCATACATTAACCGGAAACGGGCGCCGCAAATGACGGTGCCCGTTTCTTTTCAATCGCTTATGTTATTACGGTCTGTAATATCTATTTATCCGAATTTTGAAATTTTCCTCAACTGAGATTCATTTAGTAATTTTATTCTGCGTCCGTCTACAAGGATCAGTTTTTCAGCCATGAATGCCGTGAGAGTACGTATGGCATTGGCTGTGGTCATGTTGGAGAGATTTGCAAGATCCTCCCGGCTCATATAAATCTTCAGGGTAGCGTCGTCATCCTCAAGCCCGTAATTGTCGGCAAGCAGAAGAAGCGCCTCTGCCAGACGGCCGCGGATGTGCTTTTGTGTCAGATTGACAATCTTTGTATCAGACCCTCCCAGATTCCGGGAAAGCTCATGAATAAAAAACATCGCAAGATCGTTGTTCCTCCTGATAAGACCTTCCACCAGATGCATGGGGATGCAACCGATAACTGACGCCTCGAACGCCGCACATGATGAAACATAGTTCTCCCGCGCGAAATAAGCCCTGTATCCGAAATACTGCACCGGTCGGTAAAGCCGAAGTATCTGTACACGGTCGCCTATACCGCTCTTATACATCTTCACTTTCCCTTCAAGCAGGCACCAGAGATTCTCCGGCTCCTCATGCTCCGCATAGATTATCTGACCCTTCTTATAATTCAGAATGGTGAAATTATCAGTAACTATCCTTTTTTCTTCTGCAGAAAGGATTCTCCACAAATCTGAAAGGTCTTCGCTTATAATCTGTTCAAGAGTACTCTTCTTTAACATTACTGTTCGAAAATGGTTATGATAACAAAAAAGACGCCGGTATCAAATATTTTTTTAATACACTGTGATGAGCTATCCACACTGTCATTAAAAATGAGACTTAAAAACGACTTTTTTATTTTTTATGTTTCACAACACAAATTTAAAACATTTTTCTGTAACATAAAAACTTCTTACCATTTTTATTCCTTACCGTTTTAATTTTCCATTATCCGTGCGCGGGAGACATCTTACCCATTCCACTGTTTTCGGTACTTCCCATGGCGACAACATTTTTTTTAGCATCTCTATCAGCTCTTCTTTATTGCCTACATCATCACCCTCTATCTGCAAAACCACTTTCCTGCCCCATTTCATATCCGCACGCGACGTGATCATGTAAGGACTGTCGATCACTGACGAGATCTTCCGCTCAACATCATATGGATTCACTTTCTTACCCCCTGTGATGATGACATGATCCCACCTCCCTTTTATTTTGAAACGTCTGTCGGTGGCAACCTCAGCAAGATCATTTGTGACCACTTCATATCCGGAACTGAAACATACCACCAGGCACCCTCTGCTGTCGAGCCTTACTCTGACTCCATCCAAAGTTTCAAACCAATCGTGCACATCATCTATGATCCTTACCGCTACATGTGAAGCTGTCTCGGTCATACCATACGTCTCATATGCTGTCAGCTCTGAATCAATTATACGGACACGAAGCCCCGGGTCTATTGCCGACCCTCCGATCAATAACACCTTTACTTCAGGCATTTCTTCAATATTATCCAGAATATGCACCATCTGCGACGGCACCACAGACACAAGATCAAGTCTGTCACTTTTACTAAATGCCCCCAGCGGACGGTTGGTGGGAGGCTCATAAGAAAACCGGCATCCGGCAACCTCTGCCCTCACTGCCATCATCTTCCCTCCTATGAAATCCGCCCCAACGCAGGAATGCAGCCGGCTGTCAGAAGCTATGGAGAAGAACCGGTTAGTGCGTGACGCACTTTCTGTTACAAATTCTTTTGAAAGCCGTATACACTTGGGCTCTCCTGTTGATCCGGAAGTCCTTGCCTCTATATATGGCACACTTCCCCTCCATTCACTCAAAAACTCTTCAAATGTCATTTTTTCGAATATTTCATTAATACAACAGTTATTGTGACTTTAAAGCCATGAGGAAAAGGCTGTATCGGCAGAATCTTAAATGGCATATGTGATTTAAAAAATCACATATGCCATTTAAGATTCTCAAACTGGGAATAATCGAATTGTATGTCCGGATCATATCTTAGGCTATCCGAATCAAGACATACGGGGGTAATGAAATTATCGGAAAAGACTCCTCCCGTACCCAATCCCTGGGGTCCGGAAGCACCTATATATGATGTCCACTGCGCAATCGCGTTAAGACCTACATTAGATTCAAGCGCTGACGTCACCCACCATCCGATGCCTCTTTCCTCCGCGAGAGAAATCCACTCCTCTCCTCCGGAAAAACCACCGCACAAAGCCGGTTTCAATATCACATATGCAGGGCGGATATCATCAAGGACAGCCTTCCGTTCCTCTGTGGCGGATTTCCCTATCAGCTCCTCATCAAGCGCGATCGGAAGTGGCGAAACCTTACACAGGAACGACATCATTTCAGGGTTGCCTGCCTTTATCGGCTGTTCAATGGAATGTATCCCGAGATCGGCAAGACGTTTGAGCCTCGGCAATGCATTATCCATAGAAAAACCGCCGTTGGCATCAACCCTTATCATTAAGGATTCCGAATCAAAACGCTTCCTGACATACTCGATCATCTCCACTTCCTGTCTCCAGTCGAGAGCCCCGATTTTCAATTTGACGCACTTGAACCCATCCTCTATCTTAGAATCTATTCTCTCGATCATCCTGTCAAGATCCCCCATCCAGACCAAGCCGTTTATTTCGATCTCTTTCTGCCCTGCAGTAAAAGAAGACGGGTAATATATACCGCGGCATCCGTTGGAATAATCAAGCAAAGCCTGTTCGAATCCGAACTGAATCGAGGAATGATGTGAAAGGTCTGTCGGCTTCCCTATTGCGACATTGGCAAGAAGTTCGGTAAGTTTCCAGACATAATTGCCGTCTGCCTCGGGCGAAAGCCCCGGAAACACCGCAGCCTCACCTATTCCGAAATGCTGCGGACTTTCCTCATCAAAAATTTTGATGAGGAAAGTCGGTTTTTCTGTCATTACACCGCGGGACGTGCCTCCGGGTTCTTTAAAGTGCAACAGATAAGGTGCGAATGCAAGCCGCATATTCAGGGGAATTTAGGAAACTGTTCGAAATTCGGATCGCGCTTCTCAAGGAATGCATTTTTACCCTCCTGGGCTTCATCCATAAGATAATACATAAGGGTGGCATCCCCTGCAAACTCCATCAGTCCTGCCTGACCGTCAAGTTCTGCGTTAAGTCCGCGCTTGATCATACGTATTGCAAGGGGACTGCGTTTCATGATAGTGCGACACCAGTCGACCACCTCGTCTTCAAGACGGTCAAAAGGCACAACCTTGTTTACCATCCCCATCTCAAGAGCCTCCTCTGCGGTATACTGTCTGCAAAGGAACCATATTTCACGCGCTTTTTTCTGACCTACGCAACGTGCGAGATATGATGATCCGAAACCTGCGTCAAAACTGCCGACTTTCGGACCTGTCTGTCCGAAACGTGCATTGTCTGACGCGATCGAAAGATCGCATACCACATTGAGCACGTTTCCTCCCCCTATCGAATAACCGTTTACCATAGCTATGACAGGTTTTGGCAGCGAGCGTATCGCATGATGGAGTTCAAGCACATTCAGCCTGGGCACCCCGTCTGAGTCCACATATCCACCTCTCCCCTTTGCATTTTGGTCGCCTCCGCTACAGAAAGCCTTGTCTCCCGCTCCGGTCAGCACCACCACTCTTATGTCCTGACGCTCGCGACAGATTGACATCGCATCAAGCATCTCCCGGTTTGTCTGGGGCCGGAAAGCGTTATAGACTTCCGGACGGTTGATTGTTATTTTGGCGATACCCTCAAATTCTTCAAAAAGGATATCCGTGTATTGTTTAATCGGTTTCCAATTATACATGACTGATATATTTGATTTATTCTTTGTCAACTGTTACTTTACTTTCAATTCCATATATTCTTTCAATACATGCGCGCTATGTTCCCCGTCACACACCACTCTCAATATCTCTTTTCCTGAAGAATTGAAAAGGTTCTTGAGGCAGCGTCGCAGCCCTGCCTCATCGCTTGCTTCGGAATATCCCCATCCATAACCCTCGGCAAGATGAGAAAGCGGAAGACGGGGGGCGCAACAGAAATAACGTTCACGCTCCGCGAGAGAAGATGTGGACTGTATGAAGCGGAAAATCCCGCCCCCGGAGTTATCTATGACTATAATCTTCATCCTGTCAGGTATTTCCGGCAGAGAGAGTGAATTTACATCATAAGCCATCGACATGTCTCCAGTCACCATCACTGTCATACCGCTATATATCTTGGCTCCACCGATGGCAGCCGAACAGCTTCCATCTATGCCTGAAACTCCCCTGTTGCAGTAAGACGCATGCGGAAGGCGGTCACTAAGAATCTGTGCATACCGCACTGTAGTGCCGTTGGACAGGAATAGATTTGCATCCGGTGGCAACATTTCATTGATTACATCAAACGCCTTCAATTCACTCCATGAAACTTCTGTAACAAATCTCCGTTTCACGACATATGCCTCACTCTTTGCCTTACGCCACATCTCCCGGAAGCACACATCCCTCTCCCGGCTATCGTCCTCATACTCGCGTTTGGTTGCAATCCACCGCTTTGCAGCCACACCTAACTGATGTATGAAACGTGCCGGATCCGCCTCTATTCTTTTTGTCAGCGACATGAAACAATCCGAAGTCGTGTGGCTCCATCCCAGAGCCCAATGCTCGCACGTGCCTGCGTTACGCCGCAAGTATTCCTTCAGTTTTCTGGAAACAAGCGACCCTCCCACCGTTATTACTATATCCGGCGACATTTTATCCAATTCTTCAGCAGAATAGGCTGTAAGCACAGAATCCACACTACAAGCATGCTCAGGCAAATGAAGGTTAGACAATGTCTCGGTCATGGCGGCGACCATGGGGAGCGAGCAAAATTCTCCCGCAGCACGGTGCAGCCTGGAATCTGGTGAAAGAAAACCGGCTACGAACATCACCCTTGATGACGCCACTTTTTTTCCGAGATCCCTTACAATCTCTTTGTTTATGATGCCGTCTGATGCAATCATCTCGATCATCCTTGGGGCATGGTGATCTCTCCGGATCTTTTTACCAAGTGGCTCCCCGAGTCTGATGTTTATATGCACCGGACCTTTCCGGCGAGAGGTTGCCTCTATGACAGCATCATTGGATACCCTGTTGGCATACCACAAAAGTTCTGTATCTTCATTTCCCCATGCCGGAAGTTCATAACTACGCTTTACAAAATTAGACAATGCCTCAAACTGTCGCAACGTCTGTGAATCATCCTGATCAATCCATTGTTCCGGACGGTCGGCTGAGATGACTATCAACGGCAGACACTGATAGAATGCTTCCGCCACTGCGGGGGCAAAGTTCAGCAAAGCTGTACCCGAAGTGCAGATCAATGCCACGGGAAGACGGCTTACGGCAGCCATCCCCAATGCCATGAACCCTGCCGAACGCTCATCAACCACGTTATGTTTTCTCAACCCTTCCCTTGCGGCAGCCGCTATCAGCAAAGGGGCGTTGCGCGAGCCGGGACAGCACACCACATCCTTTACTCCGCTTTTCTCCAATACATCAAGAAGGACAGCGCAAAAATTCTTATCAGTGTCCAGAATCATTTTCGTCATACAAATCTTACCGGCTTATATCCACGCAGGAATGCATCGGCATCCATACGCTTTTTCCCTGCCGGCTGCAACGACAATATTTCAAGAAGACCGTCTGAGGTTTTTACAAACATTCGGTTCTTCCTTATAATCACATTGCCGGGAGCGGCATCCTCTTCCGTCCCGTCATTTGCAATAAGAGCTGTCGCGTATATTTTGACATCTGTGATTTCTCCCTCATTCCGCGAATCTTCAAAACCGGACCACGCGGCAGGGTACGGTGAAAGCCCCCTTACCAGATTATGTATCCTTTCGGAGCCGGCGTTCCAGTCAATATGACATGTGTCTTTAAATATCTTCGGTGCAGGGATAAATTCCCCTTCCGGCTGAGGCAAAGCAGCCACAGATCCGGAGGCTATCTCCTTTACTGTCTGCGATACCATCCCGGCACCAAGCTCCATCAGTTTGTCATGCACATCACCCACATTGTCTGTAGGCAGGATGTCAATGCTTTGCTGCCCTATGATATCACCCGTATCTATCTCATGCTTGAGAAAGAACGTCGTGACTCCGGTAGTTGTCTCCCCGTTGATCACCGCCCAGTTGATCGGAGCGGCGCCACGGTATTTAGGCAGTAGCGACGCATGAAGGTTGAATGTCCCTTCCTTAGGCATCGCCCATACAATTTCAGGAAGCATCCTGAACGCTATCACAATAAATAAATCAGCACCTATCGCCCGCAACTCCTCGACAAACTCCGGTGATTTAAGTTTCTCCGGTTGCAATACTCTCAAGCCCTTGGACAAGGCATAGCGTTTCACATCACTTTGGATAAGTTTATGACCGCGACCGGCTATCTTGTCAGGCATTGTGACTACGGCTGCGATATCCTGACCGTCTTTTACAAGGCGGTCAAGGCTTGCCACGGCAAATTCCGGAGTGCCGAAAAATACTATTTTCAATTTCTTTTCATTCATATCCTCTCTTTTTTGACGGAACTTAATGGATCGGACAAAGAATATTCTTTGTCCCACACATGTCATCCCTTGATATGGCGCTCTTCCATCTTACTCTCTGGGAAGCACTCTTTCTTGCGATTTTATATAACCGACGGGATATTCACAAATCCTGTCACGGAGAATCAGTCGTCGCAATAATGACGGAGAACCCTCCTGTATGAATTGAATATCTTGGATTTAGAAACAAAACCTATATATTTACCATTATCCACCACAGGAAGATTCCAGGCATTTGTCTTGTCGAATATGCGCATCACTTCCTCCATCGGCTGACTGATCTCGATGCGGGCGGGGGGCATTGACATAAATCTGGTCACATGCATTTTCTTGTAAAGATCCGGACGGAACATGATGTTGCGGATATCATCAAGCAGCACCACCCCAACCAGCATTCCATCAGCATCAGTCACAGGAAAAAGGTTGCGGTTAGAAGTGGCTATGATATCAACCACCTCGTTCAGGTTCATATCCGGATGAACGACCTTGAAATATATTTATATTACATTGTCTATCTTGAGCAACGTCAGCACTGATTTGTCTTTCTCATGGGTGAGCAGATCTCCCTGCTTGGCAAGACGCATCGTATAGATACTGTATGGCTCGAATATACGGATTGTCATGAAGGAAAGTGTAGACACTATAAGCAATGGAAGAAAAAGATTGTATCCTCCAGTCATCTCGGCGGTAAGGAAGATCGCCATCAAAGGGGCATGCATGACTCCGCTCATCAACCCTGCCATGCCGAGCAACGTAAAGTTTTTATTGGAAATCCCGACTCCCCCGTCAAACATATTATTAAGAACAAACGCGAACAGGAATCCGCACATCGCCCCGACAAACAAAGAAGGGGCAAACGTGCCTCCCACTCCCCCTGCTCCATTGGTGGCGCTTGTGGCAAAGACCTTTGTAAAGATGATCGCCCCGATGAAACATGCAATAAACCATATATTGTCGCGGTCAACATAAAAGAATGTCCCGTCTACAATTTTGGAATAATCGCCGTCAAGAAGATAATTGATAGCATCATATCCTTCACCGTAGAGAGGGGGCAGCACAAATATGAGACCGGCAAGGATCACACCACCTATCGTTATCTTCAACGCCCTGTTTTTCAACTTGGAAAACATTGTCTCCATCATAAACATCATGCGGGTGAAATAGAGGGAAACAAATCCGCAAAACACTCCCAACAACAGTGTATATGGAATCTTGCTTACTGAAAACGGTTCGCTCTGCGAGAAGAAAAACTCAGAGCTGTATCCCTCCAGGACATATGCCACGGTGGCACCGGTGATAGAAGAGATCAGCAACGGCATTACCGTGGCTCCCGTAAGGTCTATCATCAGCACTTCGAGGGTGAAAAGCATTCCGGCTATCGGGGCTCGGAAGATTCCCGCGATGCCGGCTGCCGCCCCACACCCGACAAGAACCATCAATATTCTTGGCGAAAGACGGAATGCCTGACCCACATTCGACCCTATGGCGGCTCCCGTGAACACTATCGGGCCCTCGGCTCCCACCGAACCGCCGAACCCTATAGTCACTGAAGACGCAACAAGCGAGGCATACATGTTTTTTTTCTTTAGGCGCGATTTATTGCGGGAGATCGCATACAACACTTTTGTCACTCCATGAGATATGTTGTCTTTGACTACATATTGAAGAAACAGCACCACTATCAATATACCCGCCACAGGATATATCAGATAAAGAAAATTGGCTGTGGTGGCGCTGAGATGCGATGTAAGCAACGCTGATATCTGATGGATCAGATATTTTAGCAACTGCGCTGCAAAACCGCAGACCACTCCCACTATGAGGGCAAGGAATAGAACAAAGTTTCTTTCCTTTATATGGCGCTCGCGCCAGCTGACAACCCCGAGCCACCAATCTGTAAATCTGTTATGTCGTTCTGTATATGCCATTTGTTTTATTATTATTAGATTCCCCGTCCGCAAACCACTGTCCTGACTGTATAGATAAGAATCTTAAGGTCGAGCGACAATGACATGTTGGAAAGATAAATAAGATCATAACGGGTGCGTTCCACCATTTGTGTAACGTTGGATGCATAACCATATTTCACCATTCCCCATGAAGTTATGCCGGGTCTGACCTGACATACCAATGCATAATACGGAGCCTGACGCATGATCATTTCGATATAATGCCGACGTTCAGGACGCGGACCCACAATCGACATGTCACCGATCAGCACGTTCCAGAACTGGGGAAGTTCATCAAGCCTGTATTTCCGGAGTGTCTTTCCAACATTCGTTATCCTTGTATCTTTGTCTGACGACAGTTGTGGACCGTATTTTTCCGCATCTTCTGTCATGCTCCTGAACTTGTATATGCGGAAAGGACGCTGTTTTCTCCCTATACGCTCTTGTGAGAAAATGATTCTTCCCGGCGAACTCATCTTCACCATAATGGCTATGACAAGATATAACGGGGAAAAAACTGTAAGCGCCAATACCGATACCACTACGTCAAACGTGCGTTTTATGTTTTTAGATGCCTCTGAGATAGCCGGAGACGCTATCTCTACAAACGGCTCTCCATATATATCGTTCAGACGTATTGAGGATGTCAGGATCGAAAATGTGTCGGGAGCGATCCGGATGGAAATATTGAGGGGATAAAGATGATACAACAGATTCAATATCTTGCTGTCATCCATCGATTGCGGGGCAATGATAAGATGGTCTATTGAAAATTTATCGCAAAGTTCCTGAATGTTTTCCAATGAATACACATCTTCACCATCACAGCTGTCACTCTCTCCGGGGATACTCACGTATCCGAATATATGATAGCTGACTCTTGACGGACCTTCAAGCAACCGCTTCGCGGCGCGTCTGCCGGTGGCGGAACTTCCGATGATCAAAACCCGGAATTCCCATTGATGTTTCCTGAAATAACGTGAGGTTGTCGACGTAATCGTGATTCTGACGATATAACAACATATAAACAAAATCCCGAACAAGACAGCTATCAGCTCATAATTTATGGAACGGTCCACAGAACCGTCATTGATCAGGAAAAGCATATATATGATTGCGGTATTGAGACCTACGGAACAGGCTGTGGTCTGAAGCTCCTGCAGCCTTGATTTCCCGAACGGGAGGTTATAATATCCCGACAGCCAGAATACCCCACACATCATCAACGGGACAGCAGCCTGCTCTATGATGAGTTTGCATGAGAACACGTATCCCCAGACATTCTCACTTTGAGAATTTGCATGAAAGAGATAGAATCTGAAGAGATTAAACAAAAAGAATGCGACATTTCCCGTCAGCAGATCGCCAACGAGATA
>JAIDJJ010000210.1:2427-4269 GCA_029052265.1 Muribaculaceae bacterium | reverse complement strand
GCGCTGACCGACCGGCTTATATTCTTTTTTTGTCCGAGAAGGTCGTATGCCCTTACAGAGAATGTAAGCGATTTGTCAGACAGGAAAGAGTAAGATATCTGGGCGTTCCAGAGCCATTGTTTTGAATCATAGCCTTCAGAATAACCTGTTGCATTCGAAAAAGAGAGGTCGGTGGTCAGCTCAAGTCCGAAAGGAAGGTATAGCGAGGCATCGCTGTTGAATCCGTAAGAATGGATGGTTCTTGAATTAGCGGCTGCGGAAGCGGAGCTTGTCAATGAATTTGTGGCATTGCTGTAGGAATATGTCGGGTTCACACTCATCTGGAAAATATCAGAAGAGAAAGTGAGTCCGGCAGATGGAGCGAGCGACAGATTTTTTGCGCGGTTGAACTCTCCGTTTATATAGCCGGGCGATTCCATATATCTTGCATTCATTCTTGCATTGAAACGCCATTTCCTGTTGGTGAACGAACGTGTGATCATACCCATACCGAAGATATTGAAATTGCCGTTCTCATTGCTGTATGTGGTGGTTCTTCCGCCCGTCTCTTTGTTGGTGATAGTCTTGGATACTACCGAATTGACTGCAAAAGATGCGTTTGCCATTAAGAATATCGACTGTTGAGACGACATTCTGAAGTCATTGAAATGAAATCCGATATTCTGAGTGAAGGTAGGTTTCAGATCCGGATTTCCGACAATGATATTCAGCGGGTTGGATACGTCTGCCACAGGCTGGAGCTGAGTCATGGATGGTTGGGTGGTACGGGCGCGGTATGTGGCACGTATTGCAGATCTTTCTGCGAATTTGTAGCGAAGGTTTGCATATGGCGACACGTTCATTACCCAGCGCTCCGGTATGTTGCGGGCAGAATTGATCAGATCTTCACTCTTCGAGCTTGAAGGTGAAAATAATACACCTGCATCCAGATTAAGGGTTTTGCTTACCTTTTTATATCCCACCTGTACTTCCTGTGTAAAGAATTTGTTGCGGAAACTATTGCTGAGGTCATCGTCAAATACGGCACCATCCGGAACTTCTGTGAGGAGCGGGGGGATGAAGTCGAAAGGATTCTCGGGGTCTCCGAGATCATATGTCATTTTGTCGGCATTGTTCCACTGATACCTTATTCGATAAGCAAAATTCAGGAAATTACCGTTTTTCGCATTCCCCAAGGGTTCAGTCCAAGTCAGTCGTCCGTTCACAGAGTTTGACCATGTATGGTTGTCAATAAAACGATATAGTAGTTCATCCTCATCGTGCAGGAGAAAATACTCAATGTCGCTCCATGTCGTGGCTTTCTGCCGCGTGTTGGAGAAAGTGTACTGAGCTTGAAAACTGATAGACCGTCCCGGATGATCTGGAAATTTATGATTGTATATAAAATTGCCACCGGTCTCTATACTTGTGCCTTTATTGGTCTTTGAATTAAGATCCCGGTTTACTTTTGTAAGGGCGGCATCTCCAGCACGAAGGATCGAAGAGTCGTTTTGGCTTGACTCACGGAAGTTAAGGCTTAGTCGAGGACGAAATTCAATAGTATTGTTTGGATCGATATTCCATTGTATCCTGAAATCTGAATTGATGTTATGACCTTTGTCACGGCTTCTGGATCCGGCGTTTGCATAGCTTGTAGAATCTTCAAGAATGTATTCTGTGGCTGTCTTGCTTGTGGATTTCCGATCAGAATGGGAATACAAAATATTGCCGCCTATGCGGAAAATTTCCTCTTTGCCGATATTGAAATTCAATCCGAGCCGTTGGGCGACATTGATACCTCCGTTACCCCCAAATGAATTGAACCGCCCGCGTCCGCGGTCAGTTACGCCGTGTTCATTGATG
>JAIDJJ010000210.1:0-2417 GCA_029052265.1 Muribaculaceae bacterium | reverse complement strand
CCGTTGTTGAAATTATTTACGACAAAACTTCCCTGATACCTGCTGTCCGTGCCGTATCCGGCACTGACATTCCCGAACCATCCGTTGTTCATGTCTTTCTTGACAGTGAGGTTTATCACTGTCTCTTCTTCACCGTCGTCTACGCCTGTGAGGCGCGCGCGGTCGCTTTTCCGGTCAACTACCTGCACTTTATAGCCCATATTCGACGGAAGGTTTTTTGTTGCCATCTGAGGGTCATCTCCAAAAAACTCCTTGCCGTTGACAAGTATTTTGGTGATGCTTTTGCCATTTGAGGTAATGGCGCCGTCTGTTCCTATTTCAACCCCCGGAAGCTTTTTGAGGAGATCGTTGACAGTGGCGTTTTGGGCAGTGTGGTATGAATCTGCGTTAAATTCTATTGTATCCTGCTTCGCTACCACAGCAGCTTTGACAGCTGTCACAACGGCTTCTTGCAGTGTTATGGCGTTTTCAAGGAGAGTGATTTTCCCAAGATCGATTTTCTCTTCATCGTTCTTGATTTCAATATTTTTGCTGATATCTTCCATGCCGGTCATTGTTGCGATCAGCACATATTTCCCCGGTTCAATTCCGGAGAACGAAAAGGAACCGTTGTCTCCGGTGAGCCGGTATCCTTTACGTACTGTGTCCGGTATAGAGACGATCTGTATCGCTGTGCCGGGGAGCGGTTCTCCGTCGGCGTCTGTGACGCGCCCGGTGATGTCGGCTGCCAGAGCCGATGCGCCGGCAAGGGAGATGCATACAAACGGCAATAGCCGTAATTTTTTCATTCCAGATTCAGTGTTATGGGGTGTTTCCATTATCCGGGAAATCTAATATCCCTGCAGGAAGGTCCCCCGGGTTTCAAGTTTAGTAGATTGTTTCGTCATTATGACGCTTCTTGGTTAAAAAGGTTTAAAATGTATATGGATGAAATTGGTGAATGGTATTAAAACTCTTAAAAAATCGACTTCTTTACATATTTGGCAATAGGGGATACAAAGAAAATTAAAAATAGTTTTAATTTTGCAATCGGAAGGGGGTACGTTTGGAAAAAAAGAAAATCAATCTAAATCTACATTAATGAAACGAATAGTATTTCTTGATTACATCAGGGTATTTGCATGTTTTCTTGTCATGCTTGTGCATGCTTCAGAAAACTTTTATGGCGCCCCCGGGTCAACAGACATGGCTGGACCTCAGTCATTGTTGCTTTCAGAGGCTGACAGGTTATGGGTTTCCATTTACGATGGATTCTCCAGAATGTCGGTGCCTCTGTTTATGATTGTGTCGGCATTTCTACTTGTCCCGATGAAGGAGGGGCAGACCGCAGTGGAGTTTTACCGCAGGAGGGCAAAGAGGATTCTTCCACCGTTTTTCATTTTTATAATTCTCTATAGCACAGTCCCGGTGCTGTGGGGTCAGATAGACGGTGCCACTTCGATGCATGATCTTTCGCGAGGGTTGCTCAATTTCCCGACTCTGGCAGGACATCTTTGGTTTATGTATCCTTTGATCGGACTTTATCTGTTTATCCCGATGATTTCGCCGTGGCTTGTAAAAGTGTCGGCAAAAGAGGAACGGATATTCCTGTGGCTGTTTGCATTGTCTACCTGTATGCCGTATCTGAACCGATGGTGTGGTGAATTATGGGGACAATGTTTTTGGAATGAATTCCATACGTTGTGGTATTTTTCAGGTTATCTTGGCTATTTGGTTCTTGCCCATTATATCAGGGTACATCTTGACTGGAGCCGCAACAAGCGTTTGGCGATTGGAACTGTCATGACTGTGGTCGGGGCGGTATGGACAATATTATCGTTTTATATACAGGCGGTCCCGGGAGTGATTCATGAGACTCCGGTCCTTGAGATAGGGTGGTCGTTCTGCACGATCAATTGTCTGATGCTTACAACTGGAGCTTTCCTTCTTTTCACATGTATTCAGAAAGCTGAAACTCCAAGAATTGTTTTTCAGTTGTCGGATCTCAGCTATGGAATGTATTTGATCCACATATTCTGGCTTGGAATGTGGACAACGATATTGAAGGGAGAGATGGCTATGCCCTCCGTCACAGCTATTCCGGCTATCGCGATATGTACATTTATAAGTTGCTGGATATCATGCCTTGTGATTTCATGGCTTCCCGGAGGCAAATGGGTTGTAGGCACCTCCTCATCTCTACCGTTTGCCAACCGCACATCGATGCGGTCAGCGTGAAAGATCAAATCCTGAATTAATATAAACAAACCGCGGCAACGTTTATTCTGTTGTCGCGGTTTTACTATCCCGTTAAACCCTAATTTTTTGCAATCGTCCTATTTATATTCTCAGTATCCTTTATTTAGAGTATGTTTACTTTTGGCATAAGTTAAGATTTAGAAAGAGTTTTTGAGGTTGTTTTGAGACTGAGTGAAGGA
>JAIDJJ010000021.1 GCA_029052265.1 Muribaculaceae bacterium | reverse complement strand
GAGATATATGCCCTTTGCCAGCGTAAGGAAGTTTTATGGCTTTCTTTGCAGCACTTACGGATAAATTCAAGCTCATTGCGAAGATCCCCGATATCTGTACGGCAATTCTGAAGACGGTCTTTTATGGAATCATATCCCTTTCCTGCGATTCTGCGCCTGAATCTGTCAAGATTGCGCACGGAAAGGTTTTCCGTGGTCCCGTCGAAAACAGCAACAGGGATTCCGAGGCTGTCGTTTACGGGACACTCCGTGCCGTTTACCGCAATTGCAAGGGCTATATTATCGCCTGACAAGGCTCTGGATGCAGCCCATACACCCAACGACCACGCGATTACAGCCACGGAAGAATAACCTTCTGTGACATGAGAAGGGAATGAAAGATCGGAATAACCCGAAACAACGGCGATATCCCATCCTTCATGGATGATATCGGAATAGAAAGAAGCATCGGTTGACCATCCGGCAAATATCAGGATAAGTCTTGAGTAACCATCCTTGTGCAGCCAATCAATTTTCATAAAACTTCAGTCTTTAGAATTTCGAATACCGGAAGGAGACACTCCATGTTCATGTCGGCACCCAATGAAAAACGTATCCGTTCGCCCCCCGGAGGAACTGTCGGACGTCGTATAGGCAGTGCTATTATCCCTGCATCGCGCAGTCTTGCAGCTATCGAGAGGGCTTTAGCGGCATTCCCGGTGACAAACGGTATGATCTGTGACGAAGAGCCGGAAGAAACTCCGGAAATTTCCTCAAGTCTGTCGGAAAACTCTTTTGACAGAGCTGCGAGCCTTACACGAGCGTCGTTCATTTCCACAATTTTTTCTGTCATCAGCATGCTCCACGCAACGTTGGCAGGGGGGAGTGCTGTTGAAAATATGAAGGGGCGTGCGCAGTTTATAAGGAAAGATTTCATTTCATCAGAGCATATTGCGAATGCTCCAGAAGAAGCGGCGGCTTTCCCGAATGTGCCGATGATCAGGTCAATGTCATTGATGAGACCGAGCTCTTCACATACACCGAGACCTTTTGACCCGCGCACTCCGAAGGCATGTGCCTCATCTACATATAGGATTATGCGGGGATATTCATTTTTTAAGGCTGCCAATTCGCTTAACGGGGCAGTGTCGCCATCCATACTGTAGACAGACTCGACCACAATCACCAGTTGGCTGAAATCGGTATATTCCTTTTCTATGATCTTTCTTAATTTGGAAATATCATTATGCGGGAAACGCTTGAAAACACTTCCGGCAATGTGCAGTCCGTCGATAACGGATGCATGTATCAGCTTGTCGCATATGAAAAGGGTGGATGGTAAGGTCAGCGCACCGACAATTCCGACATTGGCATGATATCCGGAATTGAAAAGAAGTGCCGGCTTGCCGTATAGTGTGTTGAGGTATTCTTCAAGAGCGTTGTGGTGTTTCTGCCGTAGCGACAGAAGTCGCGATGCTGAAGATGAGAAAGCCGCATCAGAGAATCTGTCTAAAAATTCTTCACGAAATTCATTGCATCGAGTGCCTAACGACAGGTAGTCGTTCGACGACAAGTCGATCATGTCAGTCTCCGGCATCACCGGTATGTGTCGGAGACGGTGTTCTTCTTCAAGTGAAGACAGTATATCAGTTATTGCTGACATGGCATCTCTTTTACTAATTTTACAAGAGCGTCACATAGCAATTCAACCTGTGAATCAGTGACAGCCATGTAGGGTGGCATAATATAGCAGTTGTGTCCGAACGGGCGTATCCATACTCCCTCTTTCACACAGCGTTTCTGAAATTCCCCGCAATCCACGTATTGGTCAACCTCGATAACGCCGATACCGCCAAGCACTCTCACGTCTTTTACATTGGGTAGTTGACGTGCCGGCGCGAGCTTCTCTTTCATGATTGATTCAATCTGCTTTATTCTCTCCTGCCACGGGGAATCAAGCAGCAGCCTGACAGATGCCAATGCCACGGCGCAAGCAAGAGGGTTTCCCATGAATGTGGGTCCGTGCATCATCACCCCGGCTTCTCCTGAAGAGATCATGTCTGCCACTTTGGCGGATGCGGCGATTGCAGAGAAAGTCATGTACCCTCCTGTTATCGCTTTTCCCAAAAGCATTATGTCCGGTTCGACTCCGGCGTGTTCCCACGCAAAAAGTTTGCCGGTTCTGCCGAATCCGGTTGCAATCTCATCAAAAATGAGTAGTACCCCTTTCTCATCGCAAGCACGTCGCAATTCACGGAGGTATTGGGGATGATAGAATCTCATGCCGCCTGCGCCTTGAACAATAGGTTCGAGGATTACGGCTGCAAGTTCATCGGAATGTTCATCAAGAAGTTTCTGCATCGGTTCAAACGATGCGGGATCCCATTCATCGTCAAAACGGCATGACGGGGCATCGGCGAAATATCTTACGGGAAGAGCCGGACCGAAAGCACCATGCATTCCGGTCACGGGGTCGCATACCGACATTGCGTTCCATGTGTCGCCGTGATAGCCGGAACGGATTGTGGCGAAGTTTGTCCGTTTATGATTGTTCTGAGCCTGTACAGCCATTTTCATTGCAACTTCCGTCGCCACACTGCCTGAGTCGGCATAGAAAATGTGGTTCATCGAGGGGGGAAGGATGGAAAGGAGTAGCTTGCCGAGTTCGATTGCCGGGCGGTGTGTGAGCCCTCCGAACATCACATGGCTCATTTTTACAAGCTGGTCTGCAGCGGCTTTGTTTAATACCGGATGGTTGTAACCATGTATCACGCACCACCATGACGACATTCCGTCGACCAGTATGGTGCCGTCAGCAAGTACTATCTCGGCACCCTCCGCATGATCGACCACATAGGTGGGCAAAGGGTTGTGGGTTGACGTGTAGGGATGCCACAGGTGGCACCTGTCGAAATCGTCGTGAGTCGTGTTAATTCCGGTATTATACATGTCGGTTAGAATTAATACGCGAAATTACAAAATATGGCTCAGATATGCAACCCTGTTTTTCGGGTAAGCCGGGATGAAATTTTGAGCGGGTCTTAATTTTTCATTCCGAGCGATGAAATATCCGAACCAGACGGCGCCTGATAAATGGCGAGTCCGAATTCCTGCACCACCGCGTATACATGATTAAAAATTTCAGACTGAATGTGTTCATATTCCACCCATTCGGTGACGATTGTAAAAAAGTATAATTCGAGTGGGATGCCTTGAGGGGTGGGGTGGAGCTGCCTTACCATATGGGTCATTTTCGTTTCGACGTCGGGATGTGTGGCAAGGTATCGTTCGAGGTATCTTCTGAGCAGCCCGATGTTCACAGTGCGGCTGGCGTCTTCAATGTCTTCATCGGCAATCCATCCTTTTTCTTTTAGTGTGCCGAGTTGGGAAGATGTGCAGAATTTGACAGAGTTTATGTCGATGCAGACAGCCCGCATCACTCTTCTGCCGCCTGATTGCTGCATCGGTTTGAAATTCTGGAATGATTCACTGATAAGGGTGTATGGGGGAACGGTGGTGACTGAGTTGTCCCAATTGCGGATTTTAACTGTTGTGAGCGACACGTCGATGACTTCCCCGTTAGCTCCGGATTTTTCCACCACTATCCAGTCTCCTTTTTTAAGCATGTCGTTGGCTGTAAGCTGCACGCCCGCCACAAGCCCGAGTATAGTGTCTTTGAACACTAACATGAGGACAGCTGCGGAAGCACCGAAAGCTGTGAGTATTGCGAGGGGGCTTTTGTCGAACAGGATGCTTATGCCGACAATTATTCCAACGCATATGAACATCAGTTTCAATATTTGGAATACTCCACGGAGAGTGTGTATTTTGTATTTTTTTCGTTTGTCGAAAGCGTCGTACAGATTCTGTAGAAACCGGTTGGCGAGGTGCACGAATGCCCACACAATGTAGAATTCTGTCAGCTTTGTGAGCCAGGTATATACTTTACCTTCTTCATTGAATGCTTCGGGCAGAAGATAAGCCACCAGGATTGCGGGTGCCAGTTGGGAGAATGCTTTCATGAGACGGTCGTTTAGCAGATCGTCGTCCCAGGTGCTGACGGTGCGTTTGGTGATGATTCTTACAATCATCGCCACCACGCTGTGGCAAAAGAGATAGGCAAGATAGGCAAGAATTGCAATTGTTACGAGTGTGACTGGTGCAAATGCCATTTGCGCAACGTTTTCAGAAAGGAATGAGGAGAGAAAATCGTGGATTATTTCGTACATCTGTAGAAGAGTTTTAGGATATCTATG
>JAIDJJ010000209.1 GCA_029052265.1 Muribaculaceae bacterium | reverse complement strand
CGTCCGGGTGGATTACATGGCTACGATAGATCACCGATTGCACTTTGGGCAGCAGGGCTGTAAGGTTTGCATTTGGCTTTCCGGTAATCACGAGGAAATCTATTATATCCCCATATCCGTTTGCACGGCGGAAGGTTGACGAAGGTATAATAACCGACTCGTCCAGACTACCGTTGATTTTTACCTCCGATACGTCTCCTGCCTCTCCGATCACGGAATAAGCGGTGCCTCCAACTTCCACAACTCTCCCGACAGGATCAGTCCCATCAGGGAAAAGCTGGGTAGCCACCTTCTTCCCGATAACCACCACTCTTCGTTCTCCCATCTCATCTGCCTCATTCACGAATCTTCCGGAATAAAGTTTTGGAAGAATTATCTTTGTATAGTCTGGTCCGGCACCGACAAGCTGACCTGAAAAAGAATTTTTTCCATATTTTATACTTTTGCTTCCCGCATTGAAAGAGGGGACAACAGCTTCAAACTCCGGAAAAGATTCCTTGATAAGCTCAACGTCGGTCATATCCATCTGCCACGACCTACCTTTCTGATAACCCTTGTAAGGCATCGATGTACGGTTGGCGGCTATTCCTCCCGTATTGGTTGCGAAGCCGGCAAAATTTCTCTTCAGGAGATCCTCTCCTCCACGGGCTCCACCGGTAAGCATCGCAAGCATCGCCACGCCCCAGAAGATTCCGAATCCTGTCAGGAACGTGCGTGTCTTGTTGCGCATCAATGTCGCCCCTATCTCTTTCCAGTTATCTATGTCGAAAATAGTCAGTTTCATGATACGGTTTTTATTTATTCGTCGCGCAATGCTTCAACGGGTTTAACTTTTAATGCCTTGAGTGCAGGAAACAGACCGGCTACAGCCCCCGATACTACCAGCACCGCCATAACCTCAATAGCTATCGCTATGCTCACCGTAGGGTTGGTGAGCGGACCGTCAGGACCGATTATATGCGCGATAATCTGGGTCACCACCATACCGAACACAATGCCGAGATAGCCGAACAGCAATGTGATGCCTACCGCTTCCGCTATCACCTGAATCAGAATCTTTCGGGGTTTCGCCCCGATAGCCCTCCTGATCCCGATTTCATGAGTACGCTCCCTCACTGTCACAAACATTATATTGCTTATTCCCACGATTCCTGTCAGAAGGGTCAGTATACCCAGCACCCACACACTTGTGTCAAGTATCACCATAGCCTGTCCGGCTTTAAGACTGTTTGTGAAATAGTTGGATATATAGACTGCATTTTCGTCGTCAGGATCGAAATTATGGACTTTGGAAAGTGTGTTGCGTATACCGTTTTCTACACTGTTTCCTTCTTCCTCTGTCTTTACATTTTTCAAAGACACCGACAGTGTCCCGAGATTTTCTTTATCCGCAGCAAGCATTTTTGCGGTGGTGAAGGGAATATACATGCTTCTGTTCCATTCGCTTTCATATATCCCTACCACTTTAAACGAAATTCCCTGACATTCAATCCTGCCTCCCAAAGCGTTCTTACCGTCAGGAGGAAACAATTGTTCGGCATAATATTGTGGAATCACTATCACCTTCGCTTTCTCGTTGAGATCTCTGTCTGTTATGAAACGTCCCTGATTAAGATTGTCTATCCTCTGCACTCCCAATTCCGACGGGAATACCCCCTCATAACCGCTTGAGACCTTGGCCTTCGGGGTCGAGACGCTGCTTCCTCCATAAAGCTTTGATGTCACCTCACCGACATATTTGCTATTTTCGGCTGGGATTATGCTCATGTCCTCGCTTTTGAGCTTTATCGCCCGTCCCTCGCGGTTGCCTTTATACGGCTTGGATGTCCTGCCGCTGAACACACGGATAAGGGCGGTGTTGCGGTTCATCATGTTCTCCGTAAAATTGTTGGTGACGCCCCTCGCCATACTCAGAAGGACTATAAGCATGAAGACACCCCACGTGACGGCTATGCCTGTCAACGCCGTGCGCAGCTTGTTGGTGCGCATGGTCTGCCATATTTCTCTGCAAAGGTCTAACATTGGCAAACAGTATTTTGAGATGTCTCCATGTCTCCGGGAACTATCAGACCGTCGGAAATGCGGATGAGACGGTTGGTCTGACGTGCCACGCCGGGATCATGAGTGACTATTATGATTGTCTTACCCTCTTCCTCATTCAGTTCCCGAAAAATGCCCATGACATCGTGAGAGGTTTTGCTGTCGAGGGCGCCGGTAGGCTCGTCGGCAAGTATGATGGAGGGATCTGTTATCATCGCCCTTGCTATCGCCACTCGTTGCTTCTGTCCGCCGGAAAGTTCTCCGGGAAGATGATGGGCACGGTCGGCAAGACCCATACGCTCCAGCTGCTCCATGGCAAGTTTATTGCGTTTCTTGCGTGATACACCTTGATAAAAAAGGGGTAAAGCCACATTCTCTACGGCGTTCTTATAGTTGATCAGATTGAATGACTGAAAGACGAAGCCGATCATCTTGTTGCGATATTCCGCAGCCTTGTTCTCACTCAGATTCTTTATCAATTTTCCGTCGATATAATATTCTCCCGAATCATAATTGTCAAGGATGCCGAGAATATTAAGAAGGGTAGACTTCCCGGAACCGGACGCCCCCATGATAGACACCAGTTCTCCTCTATAGACATCAAGATTTATCCCTTTCAACACATGTAGAGGGACAGCCCCGTCATATGTCTTGTTGACGTCTCTTAGACGTATCATTTCTTCGTTCATGACTTCGGATTAATAAATATAGGACAGTAAACATCTAAAAAATTGTAAAAGCCAATTCTTTAACGCCACCCTCCATTTGTTATTACATTGAATTTTAAGTGCAAAATGTCAGATATTTTATCCTTAAGACGAAACTTCATCTTAAAAGTTACATTTTTCACTTACAAATTATATTTATCACTCTCATTATAGTGTATTACAACATTAATACACTGCAAAGGTAGCGTATTTTTTTTATTCTCCAAAATTTTCAATATTATTTTCAAAGAAAAATATTTAGTGCGAGCTCTAATTGAAGAGAATCCGCAAGATAAATAAATGTTTATATTGCCGCAATACGTAGCCGGTATTTGTACATTTATTAGGACACTTAGAAACTGTTTAAATTTATTTGTCGAAGGAATTGAGAGGATTTGTCGAGCAGATTTTTGATATTTATGATGGAGTTATGGGGTTCCATAATGACTCAATAAATATCATAAAGATGATGACAAAGACCTCAAAGACAAGACAAAATAAATTTTAAACAGTTTCTTATATCAATACAACCAATAAGTTTATCAATATAAATCAATTGAAACGTCAACTGATTTTGAATTTCGGGCAGTGGATTTCACAAGGAGGATACTGACTTCATATAGAAGCCACATGGGTAATGACACCACTAAGAGTGTGAAGATATCCGAAGTAGGGGTTATCACTGCCGCTACAATCAGGATTATAACTATGGCATGGCGCCGGTAGCGACGCATAAAGGACGCATTCAGGAAGCCCAACTTCCCGAACAGCCATGACAACACCGGCATCTCGAAGACAAGTCCCATTGACAGGCTCATGACTATAAGGGTAGACATATAGGATTCGAGACTGATCAGATTGTCGACATCTTCAGCCACCTGATATGTACCCAAAAATCTGAAGGTGAGAGGAAATATCAGGAAATAGCTGATCAGGACTCCGACCATGAACATAACATAGCCACTTCCCACTACTGTAACGGCATAACGTCTCTCATCGGCATACAATGCCGGCGACACAAACCGGAAAAGCTGGTAAAGAATATACGGGGAAGCGCAAAACACTCCGGCACACATCGCTGTCTTCATGTGAATCAAAAACTGCTGCGCGAGACCCGTGTTTATAAGCTGAACCGAAAAACCATGGTCGCTTTCTGCTGATGAAAAGATGCCATCTAAAAATCCTAACCAGCGATACGTGATAAATCCGGCATCCTTCGGGGCAAGTACAATAGAAAAAAGTTCCTCCTTAAAAAGGAACGCCACTATGCCAAACGCCACGACAACAGCGACCACCTTGACAAGCACTGTACGGAGTGCGTCAAGATGGTCCCAGAATGTCATGCGGGCAGAGTCGTCCGACAAGCTCATTTATCCTCCTTTATTGTCTCTTTTATGTCTTTCTCAACTTCGTTCATCCCGTCTTTGAACGATCTGACCCCTTTGCCGAGACCTTTCATAAGTTCCGGTATCTTCTTTCCTCCAAAAAAGAGGAGCACCACCAGGGCTATGAGCAGAATCTCCGACATGCCCAGACCTCCTATCAATAGCAATATATCCATATTATTTTCTTATTAAATAATTAATAACTGCCCATCCACCAACAATCTGCAGGAGCATGCCCGGGATTCCGATCCTGAAGTCTTGAAGAGCCAAGAAAAGATCTCCTTTCAGTGCCCATTCGCCAAGTGTGCCGATTCCCTGATATGCAACCACAACCACGAGAAGCTGCCACAGCGCTGCCGACTTGAAACGGTGTGCGAAATAACCTGCAACCAAAGCAAGCACCCCTGATTTAAGCATTATGGCAGGCAATCCTGCCATTGCGGGCATTCCGAAAAATATGGAATTTACCAACGGTGACACAATAGCTGTGAGCAACCCCACGCGCCAGCCATACTTATATGCAGCTATAAGGGTGAAGAAATATATAGGAAGCCATATTATTCCTCCCTTAGGAATCTGATGAAACAGCTGAGGCATCACCACATTGCCGATTATGAACAATGCGGCAAAAAGATAAGTCTTGACACTCCTATAGTCGAGAGAGTAAAGTTTTAGTGTTGTTTGCATTATTGATTACTTTAATTTTCAATTTGAATTTGATTTGAACCACTTTAACTCAGTTTTAACCGTTTGAACTCAGTTTGAAACCGTTTGAACTAAGCCAAGATGTCGTTCAGTTGCAAGATTATGCATTATGAATTATGCATTATGCATTGAACAAAACCCTTTATCAGCGGAAAGCATTCTTCGGGAGTGGCGCAACCCGCGCAGAGCTTTTCTACCGGACAAATATCGTCACCTTTACGGTTGATTATATGCTCCACCCGTTTTCCGAAGGATATCTTGACCCCTGATTTTTCAAAGAGATCAAAAGCCGGTTCACTTATCACCATTGCATAAACCTCTTTGACTCCGCCTAAGATCATCAAAGCAGCCGCCCCTTTTCCAACCACCTTGTCTGCAACGCGGGCACCGTAAAGAATCCCGGGATCATTCTCAAGCAGCCTGAACAAATCAGACACACCTCTGCCATCGAATGTGCGGACTTCTCCATTGTCAACCACTAAAGAATGATTGCCGGAGACAAGGATATCAATCAGCTCTTCCATCACACCTTACCTTGCTTGAGTTCTTCCACAAAATTATCAATCCTGTGAAGTTCACGGGGAATCTTAATGTTCTGCGGACAATGGGGGACACACTGTCTGCATCCTATGCAATGGTTAGCCTGACGGAGTTTGGGCACACTGCGGTCATAACCCACAAGAAACGCACGGCGTGCCTCACGATAATTATCTGCCTGACTGTTTTCAGGTACATTGCCCTGATTCACACACTTGTTATAATGAACAAATATTGCAGGAATGTCAATACCGTAAGGACATGGCATACAATATTTGCAGTCGTTGCAAGGAATGGTGGGATATTGCACAATCAGACCCGCCGTGTCTTGCAGATACTTCAACTCTTCATCATCAAGAGGATCAAGCGGACAGTAAGACCTGAGGTTGTCCTCAAGATGCTCCTTATATGTCATGCCGCTAAGCACTGTCAGCACATCCGGATATGTCCCGGCAAAACGGAACGCCCATGAAGCCACACTGCGTTCAGGATCTTTCTCCTTAAGCCGAGCCACAATATGGTCAGGCACATTTGAAAGACGCCCTCCCAGAAGAGGCTCCATGATTACGGCAGGGATATTACGCTTTACAAGCTCTCCGTAGAGATATTCCGCGTCGGTATTGCTCGTGTTTATCTCCTTGGCATGCTTCCAGTCGAGATAATTCATCTGGATCTGCACAAAATCCCATTTAAACTCGTCATGGCGCGAGAGCAGATAATCAAACACCGCAATGTCGCCATGATATGAGAATCCAAGATTTCTGATTCTTCCAGCCTCCCTTTCCTTCAACAGGAAATCAATAAGCCCGTTGTCAAAAAATCTTTCGTTGAGGGTCTCCATGCCATTGCCTCCACCGACTGCATGAAGCAAATAATAATCAATATAATCAGTCTGGAGGTTAGCCAGCGATTTTTTATACATTTCAACCGAAGTGTCGAAAGATTCCTTCGGAGAAAGCCCTTTACCCGCAACCCCGAAATTCGACATCTTGGTAGCGATGAAATATGAATCTCTGGGATGCCGTTTCAATGCGATTCCGGTACTTGTCTCCGACATGCCCTGACAATACACCGGTGCCGTGTCGAAATAATTCACGCCATGCTTTATGGCGTAATCCACAAGATCATTGACTGTTTCCTGATCAATTATATCCTTGCCACTCCCGTCAGGATTTTCCTTAGTGGGCCAACGCATACATCCGTAACCAAGTATGGAGACTTTATCGCCTGTGGTTGGGTTAGTGCGATATGTCATTTTATCGGTGGGGATATCTCCCAATTCGGAAGTGCCTCCAGGAGCCGAGGTTTGCTTGGTGCCACAACCTGCTAATGACACACCGGAGACAGCCGCTGTCCCAATGCCGAGACGTTTTAGAAATTCTCTTCTATTTATATCCTTACTGTTAATATTCTTTTTCATTGGTCGTAGCTTAGATTGTTCTATGAATTTCATGTCCCTCCACATAGATAGCGCTGAATGGACGCGCCGGACAAAGATTTTCACACGCCCCGCATCCTATGCAACGCTCTGTGTTGACAACCGGAATTTTCACTGATTTCTCATTTGCCGGATCTGACAGCACCATCTGTATTGCTCCCACAGGGCAATGACGGGCACAGTTGCCACATTCAACCCCATCTGTCAAAGGTACACAGTTTTGTTTCACCCAGACTGCATGACCAATCTGAATGGATGACTTATCCGCTACCGTGATCGGTTTTATAGCCCCTGCGGGACATACGTCGGAACATCTCGTACATTCCGGACGGCAATAACCTCTTTCGTATGAACTTTCAGGCTGCATCAACCTTTCAAGATCTGCTGAAGGACGCAACACTCCGTTGGGACATGCCGATACACAAAGTTGGCAAGCAGTACAATGAGACGTAAGATTGCGGATGCCTTGGGCACCGGGAGGAACAATAGGAGTCTTGCGCACCGGCGCTTTCTTATCGAGGATTTCTGCCAATCCGCCGTCCACCTTATCCTGTGCCTTCATTGCGGCGGTAGCACCTGCAAGTGCGGTAATTGTCAGGAATTGACGACGACCGCTATCGACTGCGGCAGCCTTCTTCCCTGATACATTATCTGAAGCCTTGGGCTGTTTTGTCCTTAAGGAATAAGTGATGGCTTGTTTATGGCATTTACCGATACAATCCATACAATCCACACAACGGGAATAATCGATGGTGTGTGTCTTGCTGTCGATACATGCCGCCTTGCAGTTGCGCGCACAAAGCCCGCAACCATTACACTTCGAAGTGTCGATAACCGGACGGAATAAAGAATACTTGGAAAAGAAACCAAGCACAGTGCCTACAGGGCAAATGGTGTTGCAATAGGTACGTCCGTTCCGCCATGAAAGGATTGCAAGCGCCACAAGCGTCACACCTGCCACAATCATGGTAACACCACCACGGATCCATACATCGACTGTATAAAAAGAGTAACTTTCTTGCCGCTCTGCAAAATATGCAAGCAAATTGTTTCCCCATGCCCATAAGGGAGCGAGAAATGACTGGGCGATTCTGCCATAAGCGCTGTAAGGCGCAAAAATGGCGACAAACGCACCTATCCCCAAAATGACAGCTGCAGCCATCAACCCGAGCATTATCCAACGAAGTATGTTTTTTGCCGGAGAATAGGAATAGCGGTTCTTTTTACTTTTCTTGCCAAGCCATCCAAATCCGTCCTGCATTACCCCTAAAGGGCATATCACCGAACAATAGACCCGTCCGAAAAGCAATGTGAGCGCAACAAGACCCACTACCACTCCTGCGTTCATGGCAAGCAATGCGGGCAGGAACTGGATCTTAGCCATCCATCCTAACCACTTATGCACTGTGCCCGTAAAATCCAAGAACAATAATGTTATGGAAAGAAAGAAAATCACGGCGAGGATTATCCTCAGACTTCTCAAGGTAAATATTTTCATAATGAAAGGTAAGTAAATGATTTCATGATGAAAGATTGATATCTTCGCAACTTGATATCTGATTTGCGGGAATCAAGCTAATTTATTAACGCACAACCCATAGGTTAAATTATATCTATTTCATCCAATATATTGCCATTTTTACGGCAAATATTACCAATATTACTCTTTCATTTATTTTGAGGACTCCTCTCTGAAATATTCTCAGACTTCTTCGGTGGCTGATTTTACTTTCATATTTCAAACTTTTCCACCGTATCCACATATCTGGTTTCATCAGAGGTGCCGTTATAAAATCCTCGTGTCATATTTTTGGTGGATATTTGAGTATTTATGGTGTCAGGATGCGTATCTATGATATGTGGATAGTTTTAATTTTGTATTTTTGTATCGGTGATTTCTTCCGGATTATTCAATAATACTGAAGACAATTCCGTTTCCGGCAATTATGATTGACAATCGATTTTATTTCTAAACAAATATATCTTTCATGTACAAGACGATTTCTTCTTACATCGCGGGCTGTGCCTCTTTCTGCTTGTCCGCGATTGCCTGCGCACTACCGGCGCAGGCTTATGCCGACAATCCCCGTCAGTGTTGCGGGAATTGCAGTGAAAAGGATATGGCGGCATACCTGATGGTGTTTTTCACGGATGAGACCCATGACCTTTTCATGGCGACAAGTCCCGACGGATACACCTTCACCGCTGTAAACGATGGCAAACCGGTGATTGCCGGCGACTCTATCGCGGAACAAAAGGGGATACGAGACCCCCATATATCCCGCGGTCCGGACGGTGCCTTCTATCTTGCCATGACCGATCTCCATATCTTTGCAAAGAAAGAAGGGCTCAGAGACACTGAATGGGAACGCCCGGGAGAACAATACGGATGGGGCAACAATAGGGGACTCGTGTTGATGAAATCAGACGACCTCATCAACTGGAAACGCACAAATCTACGCATCGACAAGCTTTTCCCCGAGAAATTCGGAAATATCGGATGTGCATGGGCACCCGAGACCATTTATGATCCCGTAGAAAAGAAAATGATGATATATTTCACCATGCGTGACGGCATACAGCCTTCAAATCTGTATTATGCATACACCGACGACGATTTCACCACTCTTGTGACTGAACCGCAGATCCTGTTCCAATATCCGGATACTGAAAAAGCGGTACTGGACGCTGACATCAGCCGCACGAACGATGGCAGATGGTGCATAACATATGTCGCACACGACGGAACTCCGGGTATTAAAATGGCTTTTTCCGACAATATTAATTCCGGATGGCAATATGTGCCGGAATTTATTGATTTTGAAGACGGCGCGTGCGAGGCTCCCAACGTATGGAAACGCATCGGGGAGGATAAATATGTGGTAATGTATGACATCTACAGCATAAATCCTCATAATTTCGGTTTTGTCGAGACTTCCGACTTCAAGAATTTCAAAAATCTCGGTCATTTCAACGAGGGAGTGATGAAAACCACTAATTTTTCATCTCCGAAACACGGCGCAATCATACAGATTTCCGCAGCGGAAAAAGAAGCCCTCGAAAACCATTGGAAATAATGTAGCTCCCCTGACAGGAATTTATATTCAATAAAATACCTCTTTACAATATAGCCCGGACATATTGAAGTGATGTCCGGGCTATTGTCATTATGTACCCCTCTCTATGTTCCCATAAAAAATGTCAACACATGGGCGGCGCAATTATTGCCGAAGTTTCTTGGCGAACCGGAAATCATGAAGTTCGCATATCGACTTATCTTTTGAATCTGACTCAAAAAGCAGGAACAGCGGCTGCTTTCCCTTATGACTTTCCGGGATGGACACGGAGGTACATATTTCCGTCATCTCCCGGGGCATATCTGAATTTATATGGAAACTGCCTATCTCTTTCCCTCCCTGGCTGATGAACGGCGATCCCAACAACAGTCTGACGCTGCCGTCTATCCCTTCCGGAATCAAATGACATCTGAACTCCACCGGTGATGAATCGGCAATGTTGGTGAAATCAAAATATTTATATCCTACGGTTGATCCGGAAGTATTGTTTACCACAGGATTGTAAGGGATCTTTTCATTGAAAGGCGATTCATATGATCCGGGGGTGTAGTAAGTTGGCTTTATGTAAGAACCTGAAAAATAGAAATTCGGGAACTGATTTCCTGATCCGGACGGTCCTGTCAGATAGCAGGCAAGCCCTGCCGGGGTCTTGTAAAAAGGATTCAACCCATCTGTAGAGAAGCCCTCCGAATTATATTCTCCTTCTGAAATACTCACCTTTCCACCGGAACCCTCTTCTACCGACACCTCTATCGGTGCAACCATTGCCTGACGGGAAAATTCATTGGTACCCGTCTGCCTGTGATAGAACACCCACCATTTGCCATTGATTTCACATATGCTCCCATGGGTATTGCCTGCCGGATAGGCGGTCGGGATGACTTTGCCGTTTTCATCCAGACCTCGTGCCCTGCCATCAATTATTGTACCGCCATATTTGAACGGACCCAACGGATTGTCGGAATACGCATATGCGAGCGTATAGTTTGAGGCAGGCAGTCCGAATTCCCCCTCCGGCGTATACCTGCTGTAGATGAATACATATTTATCTTTTATTTTCCTAAGGGACGACGCCTCAAAGAATTTATACAGTTCATCCTGAAACCTCCCGGGAATCAGGTCTTCCACGACCTTCCCTCCGGGGATGACAGTCGCCATGGTCCGCGGATCAAGCTCCGCCGCATATGAACGTTCAAATCCCCAATATCCGTACACTCGTCCGTCGTCATCCACAAAAACCGCAGGATCAAACCTCAGGACACCCTCAGCAGCCACCGGATCAGTCTGACTCCAGTTGCACACCTCAAAGGGACCGTCGGGACGTTTGCTCCTTGCCACCATCCCCTGACGTCCTCCAGCCTGATTGTTGGGATAGAGATAATAGGTCTTTGTTCCGTCCGGTTCCTCCACAACCGCCACATCTGGAGCATAGAGCACATCTCCTTTGCCGTCAGGATGAAGAAGATTACCGTCGCGGTCCCTGTCTGATATAAAGATCACCCCGTCGTAACGCCAGTCGTCAAGACGATTGACAGGTGCAGACCACACCACCTGCTCCCTTCCGCAATATTCGGTAATCAGTGAATCATGCGACCCATATATGTACACCCGATACTCCCCGGGTCGGTCAGGATCTTCAAAAACATACGGCTCCCCGTCAGGGATATATTCCCACAGGGGCAGATATGGATTCTGCGACATCGTATCCACAGGCAACAAGGAAGCGGCAAGCGACACCGCCGCACAGATAATAAATCGTCTCATAGGCTACAAGGTTAATATAGATTATTGTATTACAAATGGTTATTCAGGAAGCAAATAAAAAAATCTATGGACAGACACCAATCGGCATCCATCCATAGATTTAACGTGTAATATTCTGGACTTATTGCCCTAAGGCAGAATTATATACCCGGATATCCCGGATTCTGCCTGAGTTTGGGATTCGCGCCCAACACAGATCGTGACAACGGCAGCCACTTCGTATGGTCGTCGGCGTCAGGTTCCTTGTCCCACCAGATTCCTGTGTTAAAGACTCCGAAACGGCAAAGTGTCTGTCGCCTCATACCTTCTCCTATGAACTCACGCCCCCATTCGTCAATGATCTCCTGACGGGTGAGCTGAGACCCGTCCTCGGGATACAGACTCGGAGAACCTTCCGGATAATAACGCCTGCGCACGTGATTGAGCAACCGAGCAGCCTCGCCGGCTTTACCCTGATTGAATTTTATTTCTGCAAGATAATAATATATCTCTGCCAGACGTATCATGGCATAATCGGATTCGATCTTATGAGGATCATCCGACGGATAGATAGGATATTTGATCAGACACCATCCGGAATTCTGATCACCGTATGCCATTCCTGATTCCGGTGTCGTGGTTCCGTTGGATGGGGAGGGGGAGGGGTTGTCCGGAGGTGTGTCCCGGAAAATTCCCACCTGGTCACGGATATACAAAGTGTAGGCGCCGTTGTCAGACTTCACATATTCTGTCTCACCGTTATCGTTCTCATATGGAAGATAACCGTAAAGGAAAAGACCTTCGCGGCTTCCCTCGCCTATATTTTTATACTTTTTAAGACGCACGTCATCAGGATAGTTCATAAACTTCCTGACCGGTTTACCGAGATCGAAACCATATTCATTACCCTCAAGATCAAGTCCGGGCTGCAATGCATATTTCGGATTGCAGTTGCCCCAGTCTGTAAACTTGAAATAACGTGTTGCCTGGAACGGGGCTACCTGCCAGAACATCTCCGTGTCATACAGCCAGTGCGCGGCACCGAACGAAGAGGGATAGCCGAAAATGATCTCGTTACATTTGTCGTTGTCCCAGTCAAAAGGCGCGTCCCAGCGCTGATCTATCTCGTAGTATCCATATTTACCGTCGATGATGTCCTGACAATATTTTTCCGCTTCGGCGCTCATATCCTCATCTATCCACCAGCTCGCGTTCATATATAGCCTCGCGAGCAACGCCGCGCATCCTCCCTGGGTCCATTGACCCTGTTTGACGCCGTTTCCGTCACTTCCACTTTTTAACGCGAGCAGAGACATTGATTCCTTAAGCTCCCGCTCTATAAAAGCGAACGTATCTTTGGGATCCGACTGTTCCGGGAGGTCGGTAGACGGATAATCCGTAACTACCGGAATGTTATGATACAGATCAAACAGAACCATATACATCCATGCCCTCTGCACGCGTGTCTGCGCGATGAAGTCGTTCAATTCCTGAGCGGTGAACCCGAGTTTGGCGGGATCGAGCCTGGAGAAGTCGGCGATATTGGAATTACATTGGATCACTCCTCTGTAAGCGTCCTCCCATGAGGAATTGACACCGTAGTCGTCGATTGTCCACGTGTGATAATGAAATCGGAAATATTCCCCTCCGTTATACCAGTGCTCCTCACGCTGGACGGTCATATATTGGTCGGCTGAAAGCTCGGCAAACCAATACATTCCTCCGCGACACATCCAGTAGCCATGTCCGAAGGGATGTACGAATGCTTCAAGCACGTTCTCTTTCGACTGATAGAATTTGTCTTGCGGGATGATGTCGTAGGTGGTTTCCTCAAGATCCGTACACCCGGCGGTCAAAAAAGGGAGCAGACCGAGCGCACTTATGATTATATTATTATATCTCATGATATTAGAAATTAAGTTGTACGCCAAAAAGATATTGTCTTGTAGAAGGATAATAACTTATCTTGTTGCCGGGGACACCGGGTTCCATGCCGTTGACCGCGAACGCATCCATATCAAGCCCTTTGTATCTGCTGACGGTAAAGAGATTGCGTGCAGTGAAATAGACACGCAGACTGTTCACCCACCGGCAGTTGATATTCCAGTTGTAACCCAATGTCGCCACATCAAGTTTCACAAAATCTCCGTCATGCACAAAATAGCTGTTGTGGACGTTTTTACCCGTCGTGACAGCCTTGTTGGCATCATAAGCAGATGAAAGCACATTCGTGTTGGGCGCTGCTGACTGGAGTCCGTAATAAAGATTCATGCTGTCATATACCTGAAAACCGAAATTACCACGGAAATACAGGGTCAGATCGAAATTACGATAGCGCAACGTATTGTTCCACGACATATTGAATTTCGGCAATCCGTTGCCAACCACTCGTTTGTCATCATCCGTCCCCTGGTCTACAGGAATCTTGTCTCCGTCTTTGGAATATATCAGCCAGTTGCCGGCGTCGTCTACTCCGGCGTATTCAAACGTATAGAAATTTCCGATACGTTCCCCCTCCTCTATGCGCTGCAACGGGCCGGGATTGCCCGGATAGGCAGGAAAAGAGCTGAGCCAATAGAATTTCTGACCCTTGTGGGTCTGGTTGGAGAATGACACGAACCGGTTGTCGGAAGTGGATCCGATAAATGAAGTGGTCCAGTCGAAATTCCTCGTTCTGACTGCATTCAAAGTCAATTCTATTTCCACGCCACGGTTTCTCATCGTACCCACGTTCAGGAAGGTTGTGGCGGAACTGTTCGGCGGCAGCGACACGTTATAATTGCCAAGAAGGTCTTGTTGTTTACGGCTGTAATAATTTACACTTCCGCTAAGCATGTTGTCGAAAAGACTGAAATCAACTCCCACATTCCAGTTCTTCCCTTTCTCCCATTTAAGGTCGGGATTCGCATTCTTGTCAAATCCCCATTCTTTTATATACGTACCGTTATAATAGACCAGCTGCCATGATCCCATTGTGGAAAGCGACTGATAGCTCGCGAAATCCTGGTTGCCGGTCTCCCCGTAGTCGCCTCGCAGCTTCAGCTCGTTGACCCACGTCACATCTTTCATGAATTCCTCCTCGCTCAGACGCCATCCCGCGGAAACCGCCGGGAATGAACCCCATTTATGGTTGGCTCCGAATTTGGATGATCCTTCGTGGCGGAGTGAGAACGTGGCGAAATATTTATCCTTAAAATTATAGCTTGCGCGCCCGAAAAACGCTATCAGTTTAGAGTCGTTTTTATACGATCCCATTCCAAGCCGTCCTATCGCGCTGCTGTTGTATGTGCCCGAACCAAGATTGTCCGGACCGAGAAGATCTGAGGAAAAATCCTTGTTCTCGGCACTGAGACCGTCATTCACGAAGTATTGATAAGAATATCCCCCCATCAGTTTGAAATGGTGGCTGTCGGTGTCAAAGCCGTAGTTCACAAGCCATTCCAACGTTTCCTGTTTGTTCTTGTCATATTTACGCTGAGCCTCGCCGTTACGTCCGGTCTTGTTGCTCACAGAAGAAGCCGCGGGACGGAACCAGCTGTAATCATTGTCGATGATCTGTTGCGAAACTGGGATCTGGGTATCAAGCTAATGACGTCACCCGGGAGCGAACAG
>JAIDJJ010000208.1 GCA_029052265.1 Muribaculaceae bacterium | reverse complement strand
ATTAGTATAGCTGTGCGTGATAGCCTCGTTTTCTGTCATAGTCGGAAAACACATTGTTTGCCTGCAATGTAATGTCCACTTCCTTGTCGAGGTAATCGCTACACGATGCCGCCCCGAATGTGAGAATGGCTCCCGCCGCCAATGATATTATTTTGGAGTTCATTATGATCTTGATTTTGAAATTGCTGTTTTTGAGGCTTCCGGACAGACTTCTGTGCCCGGCCGGAAGCCGGAAATTGAAAACAGAGTGTTAAAATTCTACATGAAGACCGAAGTTGAATGTGCGGGTCTTGGGATACCACCAGCAATATGACATCGGCTTCTCAGGGTCCATGCCTTTGGGGAGATGACTCCAGTTTGCAACGTTGTATGCACTGAAGTAGAAGCGGCACTGGCTCATGTGAATCTTGGATATAAGGCTTGTAGGGAGAGAATAACCAAATTCGATATTACGAAGAGCGAAATAATCGCCGTTCATGATCCATATGTCGTTCTGATAAGATCCGTTGTCACGCGAAGAGTCTTCCGTATTATAAGTATAGCTCAGACGGGGATATTTCGCATTGATGTTGCGGGGATCCATAGGATCGTCTGTATAGTAACCCCAAGCTTTTGTCACTTCATGTGTCGCATTGTTGTTGCCCCATTCAGAGAACGTCATTGACGGGGAGAGGAATACCGAACGGTTGAGATAGGCTGTGCCCACTACCTTCAGGTCAAATCCTTTATATGCGGCATAGACCGAGATTGACGGTGTGAGTTCCGGGATAAGCGTATACCCGTAAGGCTCCATGTCACGGGAGTCGATCTGACGGTCGCCGTTGAGGTCTTTGAACACTGCTGTTCCAAGCTTTTGTCCTCCGCCGGAGAATGTGTTGTAGGGATATTTCTCGGGATTGGCGATAGCATCAGCCTGCGATGTCGAGATAAGGGCGGGATCTGAAGCCCAGCCGTTGAACCGGTAGACATTCCATCCGCCGATCACATCGCGGTTTTCCCATTCATAGATCGATGCCACTGAAGCATAGTCACGGATACGGTCGCCTGTCTTACGCTGCCATTCTACAGAAGGAGTAAGTTCGTCCATCTCCACTATCTTGTTTGTGTTCCAGGAAAGAAGTCCTTCCACTGTATAGCTCACCTCGCCGATCCTGTTGGAGTGGCCGATAGTAAGTTCAAGACCTTTAGATTCCACTTTTCCGTAAGAATCACGTGCGAAAGAGATACCCAGGATATCCGGGTTTGTGGAGCGCTCGATAAGGATGTCGCTACGCCATTCCTTGAAGATATCAAACGAACCGTAGAGGCGGCGATGCCAGAAGTCCCAGTCAAGACCAAGATTGAGCATCTTCGAGATCTCCCATTTGCTGTTGGGATTGCCCGCCACACTCTCAATAAATCCGGGCACGATGGTGGCATTGTGACCGAAGCTGTAACCGCCTGAAGTGGCGAATGTAGACTGGTAAGGATAGCGTCCGGCTCCGGTGTCGCTCATACCCGATTTTCCGTAGGATGCCCTGAATTTGAGAAGGTCGATGTTGGGATTACGGAGGAATTTCTCTTCCGAAAGCACCCATCCGAGAGAAGCGCCCCAGAATGTGCCCCATTGGTCGCCGGGAGCGAAATTGTCATTACCCATCTGGGAGATATTGCCGGAAACGATATAACGTCCGTCATAGATGTAAGCAAGCGATCCGTTGTATGACAGGTAACGGTCGGAAGAATACATCGAGTTGTCGGTATTTGCCTCTCTCACATTCAGACGCTGCTGATAGGCACGTATGAACGCGTTTGCCTGCACACGGTGACGGTCAAACTCACGGTCATACTTAAATCCGAAGCGTGTGTTGAGGGTCCAGGAATTGGCTCGTTCGTTGGCAGAAGGATTGGTCAACTCAGAGTAGCGGTTGGTCTGGGTGTAGGTGAAATCCTCCACCTTCTCGACTGCCATATTAGTATAGTCGTAAGAATACGAGTTGACACGGTTGGTCTGAGTCGATTGGAACACGTCGAATGCATCGAAACTTACGACAAGGTTCGCTTCCAGACCTTTGGTGATCGGATCAAGTATTCCTGTCACATCGACAGTTGAATAAAGCTGACGTCTGCGGTTCTTTTCCTGACCGGACGATCCGAGAAGATATGTGGGGTTGCTTGCGCTGCCGTCAACATACAGCTCACCGTTCGGACAGTAGACAGGGCGCATCGGGTCGGCTTCCACGGCACCGAAAGTGGTCAGGTTGAAGCCCGGGGTGGTGGGCTGGAGAATATTGTCGATACGGCCGACGAGGTGGAGCCCTACACGAAGATTTTTGTTGACATTAATGTCAAGGTTGGAACG
>JAIDJJ010000207.1 GCA_029052265.1 Muribaculaceae bacterium | reverse complement strand
TATTTCACTAATTTTGCATTATAAATTGTGTCAAAATGGCAAGAAAAAGAAACCACCTTCCCGAAATATATGGTGTAGAGGTGACAGGAGTAGCTGCTGAAGGGAAAGCTTTGGCAAGGATGAAACTTCGTGACACCGATGAGTCTCCGATAGTAATTTTTATTCCATATGCCGCCCCCGGCGACATCGTGGACCTCAAGATTGACAAGAAGAAACGAAGTTATGCGGAGGCACATATCCTGAGGATCGTGTCACCCTCTCCTTTGAGAACTGAGGCGAGATGCTCTTCTTTTGGCACTTGCGGCGGATGCAAGTGGCAGCATCTTCCATATAACGAGCAATTGAAATATAAACGTCAGCAGGTTGCCGACGCTCTTGAAAGGATAGCCAAAGTGGAATTGCCGGAAATTCCTGAGACACTCGGATCTGAATGCGAGTGGGGCTACCGTAATAAACTGGAATATACAGTTTCTGATAAAAAGTGGCGCTCCTGGGAGGATATCAGATCCGGCAAGGAATTTAATGATAGCGGAAATGCGCTCGGGTTTCATATCCCCGGGGCATTCGACAAGGTGCTACACATAGACAGATGCCACCTTCAGGACGAAAAGGGTGATGAGATCAGAAACTTTATATATGATTTTGCCGAATCGAAAGGTTATTCTTTCTATAATATAAAGAACAATACCGGTTTGCTCCGCACATTAATGCTGCGGATCGCCTCTACCGGACAAATAATGGTATGCCTTACTTTCGGAGAGGACTCGAAGGGTGCGATAACCGATATCCTTACAGCGGTAAGGGACCGTTTCCCGGAAATCACCTCGCTTCTGTATGTGGTCAATAAAAAATTGAACGACAGCATCGCTGATCAGGAGGTAATTTCATTTAGCGGTCCCGAGTATATCGAGGAAGAGATGGAAGGGTTGAAATTCGTGATTAATGCAAAATCATTTTACCAGACAAACTCCCTTCAGGCATATGAATTATATAAAGTAGCCAGATCATTTGCCGGACTTGACCCTGAGATGGACAATGCTGCTGATGCAAAACCTCTTGTTTATGATTTATATACCGGAACGGGAACTATTGCAAATTTTGTGGCACGTCAGGCGCGGCAAGTTGTCGGCATCGAATATGTGGAAGAAGCTATCGCAGACGCCAAGCTGAATGCCGAAGTGAACGGTCTTGACAACACCTTATTTTATGCCGGAGACATGAAGGACATTCTTACTGATGAATTTGTAAGGCAACACGGCACTCCTGACGTAATGATCGTTGACCCACCGCGTGCCGGGATGCATGAAGACGTGGTAAAAGTAATCCTGAATGCCGGTCCGAAAGTAATAGTTTATGTAAGCTGCAATCCTGCCACCCAGGCAAGAGACATTGCTCTTCTTGACGCCAAATACAGAGTTACTGCTGTTCAACCCGTAGATATGTTTCCACATACTCACCATGTGGAGAATGTCGTGCGTCTTGAGTTAAAGTGACAGTCATGACGAAGCTTCAATTATTACAGCAAAGGCATTCTGTCAGAGCTTTTACAGAACAACCTCTGACTCCGGAACACGTGAAGAAATTTAAATCTCTGCTGACTATGATCAACACTCATCAGCAAGGTTTGAAATTTCAATTGGTTACTGATGATCCCGACCCGCTTGCCGGATTCAGTAAGTCTTATGGAGTTTTTACAAATCCAAGAAATTATGTGGGGGCGGTGGTTGACACTGCCACTCCCCATGCTCTTGAGCGTGCCGGTTATTATGCACAACAATTTGTAATCAAAGCCGTGGAGCTCGGGATCGGCACATGTTTCGTTGGAGGCACTTATAACGAACACAAGGTCAAGGTGCAGCTCAGGGCAGGTGAAAAGGTATTGTTCTTGATTCTTTTAGGTTATCCCTTGAATAAGACCAAATTATTGGCAAGAATGATGTCGAAGATGGTTCACAGGAAAGAGATGACTTTTGAGCAGTTTTTCGAACCACAAGATAAAGTAAACTCCGCTATTTCTGAAATCCCGATGCTTCAGGTTGGACTTGAGGCTGTCGCTTGCGCCCCTTCAGCTCTCAATAGACGTCCGGTAAGGTTATTTATTGACAATATCGACGGGAATAAAGAAATCTGTGCAAAAGTGGATGCTGCAAATCCCAAGAACCTGATTGATATGGGCATAGCGAAATTTAATTATAATTTTGCCACAGATACCGAATGCATGTGGGGAAACGGGGCACCACTTTCCGGAGGTGAATCTTACCTTTGATTTTCAAGCGAAGTAATTCTTCCGGACACTACAGTCTTTTTCAATTACAAGAAATAATGAGGATATGTAACCTTTTCTGTTACATATCCTCATGACAACTATACAGTTATAACGGATCCTTTGGATTAATAATTTGTATTATCGATACAAATCCACTGATAAACGCTCTATTTCAGTAATCCGTTTCGATATAATCAACTATTTCTTTTGGAAGATATTTATTGTAGTTTATGCCGCCATAAACTATAACGGCGTCGGCTCCTCCCCTACCACGCCAAGGATTGTCAAGACAGCTTCTACGCAGCTGCCAGAAATCTTTACGTCCAATCGACTCCCAATTCCTTTCACCATACACACAAAACTCAGGATTACTTTTTTGTTCTATACCATCGGCGATAAAACTGTATTGTCCGCCTTCACATTCTGCCTGCAGTATGAGTCCGGGAAGACCGCACAGTTTCCAGGGACCATCGCTTACCATCGCCACAAGACCAGCTATCAAAAATGTAATTGTCTTCTTCATGTCCCTTTATTCTCTTGAGATAAAACAGTATCATCGAGCGGAAACAAGTTCAATTTCACTTGTTTCCATACCTCTTTATTTCAACGCAATCAACAAAATTTCCTCCCCCGTATAAAATATTTTATACTTTATCTCTAATCCCCCACTACGACAGGAAGATTCTTCTCCTTCCATTCCATGATTCCCCCTGAGAGGTTGATCACCTTATATCCAAGCTTAGTCAGTATTTTTGCTGCATCCAGCGACCTTTTCCCGCTCCGGCAATATACAAACACAGTCGAGTCTTTTGACAGCGATTCCTCAACCGTCGGCACAAACCCTTCGGATTGCACATTAATATTCACCGCACCGCAGATATGACCTTCTGCATATTCCTGAGGAGTACGCACATCGACCAGCCGGACCGAATCCGATTTAATCTCTTTAGCAAATTCTAAAGCCGGAACTGACACTATGCTGTCGTTACGGCTGCATGCATAAGTTTGTATAGCACTCATAACTATTGCTGCCAAGCATATGGCATATTTGATTATTCTTTTCATTTTAAGCAGTTGTTATTAATTTACAAACAGAAAATCGCGAAGTCTCACGGAAACTGCTTCTGCGGGAGAGCCACTTGTCCGTGTTGAGCCCTTCGCGTTGAGTCTAAACAGACATGAGGCTGTGTCAAAATTAAACTGCACTCCAAAAGTTTTTGTCTGACTTTTTGAGTTCACTTCATTACGACACAGCCCCATACTTATGAAATAAATATATTGAATCTATTATGATAAGTAACTTGCATTACAAAGCATGTCAATTCAATTTATTTAGATTCCACACCTTCCATTATCACCTGAATACGGTTCTTGCCGTTATAGAGGTTTTTCATGAATTTGTTGAGATCCTCAAGGGTGACGCTTTCGATTGCCTCACGTTCCCCGATGACGGTGTTGAATCCGCGGAGGTGTGCAAGGATACCGTTTACCCAGTAGTTGTTCTTTTCCACGTTAATCTCATGCTGCTTGAGCATAGCCTCTTTCACTTTGTTGAATCTGTCGGCGTTAGTCCCTTCGTTGAGAAGCTGCATGAACTCATCCTGCGCACGCTTGATGAGCTGTGCCTGCTGGTCTTTGTTGGTCTGGAAGAAATAGATCAGGTTCCATTCGCCGTTATTGGGATTCATTGAAGCACCGACTGAAGCGCCGTATGTGCCACCCTCCTCTTCACGAAGCGTCTCTGTGAAGATGATGTCGAGGATATCACCCATCATTGAAACCATGATGTTGTTCTTCATATCGTAAGGGACATTATTGTCGCAATAGAGGTCGTAAACCCATGTAGAAGGGGTGCCCATCTGCTGCTTGAAATCATTGACCACGTCGCCTTTTTTAGTCTCAATCTTAGAAACTTCCTTTACCTTTCTTGGTGCGGCTGCCGGGAGAGTGGCGAGATATTGCTCCATGAGGGGCTTGAATGTCTCGACATCGATGTTGCCCACGAAGATAAATGTATAGTCGGCGGCATTTGAGAGAAGCTGATGGATCATATTGACCATCTCAGGATAGTTTGCAGCCTCTATTGTAGAGAGGGTTGCCTGATTGGTAAGAGGATTGTTGTCATAACGGGTCTTCGCCACCTGCCCGAAGAATATGTTCTGCGGATTTTTGTCTGCGTTGGCATACTGCACTTTGAGGGATTCAAGAGTAACGTTGTATGCCTCCTGATCTTCAGACACATTTGTAAATGCAGTGTAGACCAATTCCATGAGAGTGGGAAGATCTTTCACAGTCGAGGAACCACTAACAACATCAGTATAATTGTTGACACCGACGCCTACACCTACCTGTTTGCCTGTGAGATATTTGGTCAATGTCTTGGCATCGAACGGACCCATCTTCGACTTATTGAATGCCACGCTGATCAAAGCAAGATTAGCCGCCTGATCGGGAGAGAATGTACGCAGACCTCCTTCACGATAAGCGTTCATCATGATCTGGTCGCCGGCGAAATTGGTGGGTTTTACAACTACCTTAACACCATTTGAAAGAGTGAACTCCTGATAGCCATATTCCTTGTTTTCCGAAGTCGAAACGATTTTGCCGGGAACCGGGAGCTTGGCGATGAGCGGTTCGTCTACAGTCTCGTCAATATAAGCCTCATAGTCGGCGTTCATGGCATCC
>JAIDJJ010000206.1:1859-3015 GCA_029052265.1 Muribaculaceae bacterium | reverse complement strand
CGAAAGGAGAGTCGACAACAGTGCAGGCTCCCGGTCTTGAGATAAGTCATGACCGGACTCTGCTTGCGCAGAAGAGGATTGTGGCGCTTTCCGCCGGGACTGCCGCCATTCATTTGGGGCTTGTGGCATTGGGCGTGGGGCACGGCGATGAGGTGATGGTGCAGAGTTTCACTTTCAGTGCATCGGCGAATCCGGTCACTTATGTGGGAGCAACTCCTGTCTTTGTAGATTCCGAGCCTGACACCTGGAACATGGATCCCCGTTTGCTTGACGAGGCAATAGCCGACAGGATTGCAAAAACCGGAAAAAAGCCCAAGGCAATTATCCCTGTCTATCTTTACGGAATGCCTGCAAAGATAGATGAGATTCTTGCTGTTGCAGCGAAATGGGAAATACCTGTGCTTGAAGACTCCGCCGAGGCTTTCGGAAGCCGCTATAACGGACAATATTGCGGCACGTTCGGGCGTTACGGCGTGCTTTCTTTCAACGGAAACAAGATGATCACAACCTCCGGAGGCGGAGCCTTGATCTGCCCGGATGAAGATACGGCGAAGCTTGTGACAAGTTATGCCACTCAATCACGCGAGCCTTATCCGTGGTATCAGCATGAGCGCATCGGTTACAACTATAGGTTGAGCAATATTTCAGCTGGGATAGGCAGAGGGCAGATGACAATTGTGGATGAACATCTTGCCCACCACCGGTATGTGCAGAACCGCTATAGGGAACTGCTTGCCGATATCCCCGGCGTTGAGTTGCATGAGAATCCCGGACCGGAATTCGACAGCAATTTCTGGCTTTGTGCCATAACATTCAATGACGCGGTTAAAGTGAAAGGCGACGACAGCTGCGGCGCTCCTGAGGCGATGCGCAGAATGTTGGAGAAAGAAAATATCGAGACCCGTCATCTCTGGAAACCGATGCATCTTCAGCCGGTGTTTGCCGATTGTCCGGCATACGTCAACGGTGTCAGTGAAGATCTTTTCAACCGGGGACTTTGTATCCCGGCAGGACCCTATGTTGGCGATGCAGAGATTATGCGCGTCGTCAATTCAATAAAATCCGCGATGCTTTAGGTGAACAGAAGGACAAAAGGACAGAGGTTTAAATAGAAACAGAAGGACAAAAGGACAGAGGTTTAAATAGAAACAGAAGG
>JAIDJJ010000206.1:0-1759 GCA_029052265.1 Muribaculaceae bacterium | reverse complement strand
GTTTAAATAGAAACAGAAGGACAAAAGGACAGAGGTTTAAATAGAAACAGAAGGACAAAAGGACAGAGGTTTAAATAGAAACAGAAGGACAAAAGGACAGAAGTTTAAATAAAACAAAGGGATAGAAGTTTAATAAATATGGGGGCTTAAATATATTTTTGTTCTTCTGTACTTCTGTTCATCAACATCGCTTCTGTTCTTATGTGCTTCTGTTCATCAATATCACTTCTGTACTTCTGTTCAACAACGATTCTTATGTACTTATGTTTTTCTGTTCCCTTTATTTGTTTGTGTGTCTGCTGCAATATACGGCGGGGACAGACGTTTGAGAAAATGATCAGGCAAGAAACTGCAAACGATTAAAAGGATTTGAATTGACAGCAGATATAAAATTGATACGGGAAGGGCAGCCGTTGTCGTGGGGACAACGGCTGTCGCTCACTGTGTCGTTGTCATTGCCTGCGATGCTTGCTCAATTGTCGAGCATCGCCATGCAGTATATTGACGCCTCGATGGTGGGGCGCCTGGGTGCCGACGATTCCGCCTCGATAGGTCTTGTCTCCACAAGTCTTTGGCTGTTCTGGGGAATCTGTTCAGCGATGACTTCCGGCTACTCCGTTCAAGTGGCTCATAAGGTCGGAGCCAACGATGCGGAAGGGGCGAGACGGGTGTTCCGGCAAGGTATAATAGCATCGTTGATCTTCAGCCTGGTGATCACAGCCATCGGTGTGGGGATTGCCGGGGATCTCCCGAGATGGCTTGGCGGCGAAGCGGAGATATGCGGCAACGCCACTCTATATTTTGTTGTGTTTGTTGCTGCGTTGCCGTTGCTGACACTGAATTATCTTGCCGGGGGTATGCTGCGTTGTACCGGAAATATGAAAGTGCCAAGCATGATAAGCGGACTGATGTGCCTTCTTGATTGCGTGTTTAATTTCCTTCTTATTTTCCCTTCGCACACCTATTCCCCTTTTGGAATTGAGATAACAGTGCCGGGAGCGGGGTTAGGTGTTCTCGGAGCAGCCTTGGGTACAGTCGGGGCGGAAACGGTGTGTGCTGTGCTTATGATGTGGTATGCGTGTCGGCGCCAGACAGAAATAAGGCTTAAGGGGCATCCCGGGTCATGGAAATTTTCGGGAGAAATCACGCGAAAAGCGGCAGGCATCTCTTTCCCTATGACAATAGAACATGCGGTGATATGTGGTGCGCAGATAGCGGTCACTACAATAGTGGCTCCGTTGGGGGTTGTGGCAATAGCCGCCAACGCTTTCGCAGTTACGGCAGAAAGCTTGTGTTATATGCCGGGCTATGGGATCGGCGACGCCGCGATGGCGCTGACAGGACAGAGCCACGGAGCGGGACGTCATCGTCTTACACGAAAATTCGGGTATATGGCAGTAGGGTTGGGAATGGTTGTTATGGCGGTGATGGGATTGTTGATGTATGTGTTTGCGCAAGAAATAATGTCTATGATCACTCCGGTGGAAGCTATCGGCACACTCGGAGCCAAGGTGCTTCGTATAGAGGCGTGGGCAGAGCCGATGTTTGCCGCGTCGATAGTGGCTTACGGCGCGTTTGTAGGCGTCGGGCATACGACAGTGCCTGCGCTCATGAATTTCGGTAGTATCTGGCTTGTGAGAGTTCCACTTGCGTGGTGGCTGTCGAAGAGCATGGGGCTTGAGGGGGTGTGGATAGCGATGTGCATGGAGCTGACGTTCCGTGGCGGGATTTTCCTGTCACGTCTCTTCTTTTTTAGATG
>JAIDJJ010000205.1 GCA_029052265.1 Muribaculaceae bacterium | reverse complement strand
TCTCGGTGGCTCGGAGATGGGTATCAGCGACAGGTTGGAATCGGTGTGACAGTAAACCGGGATCTTACGGAACCGGGCATCTATCATGGCACTCCGATGCGATTCCACAGAGGAAGACACTGAATGGATAAATCGCCTGAAAATCCTCTCTGCAACATTAACCAATGAATCTACTGCAATAATGAAACCAATCATAATAGCCGAAGCTGGTGTCAACCATAACGGTTCGCTTGAATTGGCACTGAAAATGGTGGATGCCGCCGCTGCCGCAGGTGCCGATTTCGTAAAATTTCAGACATTCAAAGCTGAAAAGCTTGTCACTGCGGAAAGCGTGACCGCCGACTATCAAAAAGAAAACTGTAATGCTGTGAATCAACTTGCAATGCTTAAAAATTTGGAATTACCTATGCAGGCGTTCCGGATCATAGCTGAGCACTGCAAAAAAAAGGGAATAGGGTTTCTGTCAACTCCATTCGATATTGAAAGCATTGAGTTTCTTGCCTCTCTCGACATGAAATATATGAAAATACCATCGGGAGAGATTACGAATCTACCTTATTTGAGAAGGATTGCAAAAACCAAGATTCCGGTCATCATGTCGACAGGTATGTCGACCCTTTCCGATGTAGAGAATGCTCTGCAGGTATTGTATGACGGAGGATATTATCGCAAAGACATAACGGTGCTGCATTGCACCACACAATATCCGACCAATTATAAAGACGTAAATCTCAAGGCAATGCTGACTCTTCGCGAGGCATTCGGAGTCAACGTGGGGTATTCTGATCATACCCGCGGCATAGATGTGCCTCTCGCCGCCACAGCTCTGGGCGCGTCTGTGATCGAAAAGCATTTCACTCTTGACAAAAGCCTTCCCGGACCCGACCACATAGCATCTCTTGATGCTGGGGAACTCGCCGTGATGATAGAAGGCATACAGCATGTGGCAATGGCTTTAGGGTCGTCGGTAAAACGCGTAACCATCACCGAACGCCGTAACATGGCTGTAGCAAGGAAAAGTATCGTGGCAGCTTCTACCATAAGACAAGGGGAAGTATTTTCCGATTCAAATCTTACCGTAAAACGTCCGGGCACAGGAATATCTCCCATGCGATGGGATGAGGTGATTGGAAGGCGTGCCATGAGAGACTTTAATACAGACGAGCTTATCGAGATCTAAACGTATAACCAACGTTTACATGCTTGTCAGAATTTAGAAAAACTCTTTGGAAGAAAAAGATGAGAAAAATCTGTTTTGGCACCGGCACGCGTGCCGATTATGGGATAATGACACGGCTCATGAAGGAAGTTGATGTTTCCCCGGAGACTCAGCTCCAGATCATTGCCACCAACATGCATCTTGCCCCTGAATATGGAATGACAGTAAACGAAATCATTGCCGACGGATTTTCCGTGGATGCAAGAATAGATTCTTTGCTTGCAGGAGACTCCCCCTCTTCCACTGTCAAATCAATGGGATTGACCCAGATCGGGATCGCAGATGCATTCTCGCGCCTTAAGCCTGACCTCGTGGTGATTCTCGGAGACAGATATGAAATGCTTGCCGCCGCTTCGGCTGCCTTGATTTTCAGGATTCCTGTGGCACACCTGTATGGAGGGGAGACCACTGAAGGGGCATACGACGACTGTATACGACATGCCATCACCAAACTGTCGTCCCTGCATTTCACTTCTACGGAATTGTATGCAAGGCGCATCATCCAGATGGGGGAAGCGCCTGACACGGTGTTCCATGTCGGATCTCTCGGAGCCGAATCCATCCGCAATGAGAAAGTGATATCTCTGGAAGAATTGGAAGATACGTTAGGATTCAGTCTTGGGAATAAATATATTGTCGCCACTTTCCATCCGGTCACCACTCAACCGGGGGAAGAACGGCAGCAGACCAAAGCATTGCTTGAATCCCTTGATGAAATTATAAAAGACGGATGGAAAGTGCTTTTCACAATGCCTAATTCCGATACGGGTGGAAAAACTGTCGGCAGGCTTATCTCTGACTGGGCTGCGGAAAACAAGGAAAATGTCTTGGCTGTGGCTTCATTGGGACGGCTGAAGTATTATTCTGCCTTAAAATATGCCTCCGCTGTCGTGGGCAACTCTTCAAGCGGTCTGATAGAGGCTCCCTCATTCGGCATCCCCACTCTAAATATCGGCGACAGACAGAAAGGGAGGGCTCAAGGTGATTCGGTGATCAATTGTGGAATCAAAACTGATGAGATCCTTACCGGTCTGAAGACTGTGCTTTCGGAAGATTTCAGAAGAAAGGCTGCATCTACAGTCAATCCATATGAAAAAGAAGGGACTCTCAACAAGATATTGTACCGGCTGATTAACGCTCCCCTACGATCTACAAAATCATTCCATGACATCTGATTCCGTTAAGCCCCCTTCCTACAACATTATTTTTTGTGGATTAAAACTTTCTGAAAATACAATAAGACATAAACAAATCATCCCCGCGGGATTCTAAATCTCGCGGGGATGATTCGTCTATGTCTTACCGATAATATATTATTTCGGATCCAGACCAAGGTCTTTGAACGTGCGCGGAGCCGGAACCTTGGGCATCGCCTTACGCACCTTCAATTGCTCAAGTGCAACCTCAATAGCTTTTTCAAGCTGCTGGTCAACTCCTTTCTGCTCCATAATAGGGTCATTGTCAATAAGGATATCAGGATCTACTCCATGATTTTCTACAATCCATTCTCCTGTCTTGGCATCATAGTTGGTAAAGAAAGGCACACGAACGTCAGTGCCGTCCATATAAGGAAGCGACCCACTGATTCCTATAATTCCTCCCCATGTACGGGTACCTATTACAGTGCCAAGATTGTTTGCCTTGAAACTCCAGGGGAAAAGATCTCCATCGGATGCTGAATATTTGTTGATCAGAAGCACCTTAGGACCTACGTGAGTTGCATCAGGTATTGTTCCCGTTTTTGATGAAGTCCGGCTCATCGTCATGCGGTAAGGTTTACGTAGAAGCCGCTCTATTATCATTGGGGATATATTGCCACCTCCGTTAGCCCTATCATCGATAATAAGCGCCTCCTTATCAAGCTGGGGATAAAAATAGCGGGCAAATTCATTCAGACCTTCCGGACCCATGTCGGGTATATAGATATAGCCGACTTTTCCTCCGGTGGCTTCCTCCACACGCCGGATATTGTTTTGAACCCAATTATAATGATATAGCGGCGCTTCATCAGCTATCGGGCTGACCACTATTTTTCTGGCATTCTTTTCAGAAGGAGTGGAATTGACAGTCAGCTCTGTCGGGATATCCGCCTTGCCTACAAGAAGAGTGTATATATTGTCTGTTTCTGTCACCGGAACGCCATCTACAGCCACTATATAGTCTCCCTCCTTAACACCGAGACCCTGCTCTTCAAGAGGGGAGCGCAGATTTTTGCTGTAGACTGCTCCCGGAATAATCTTCTCTATCTTGAAATATCCGCTCTTATCCCGGCTAAGTTCTGCTCCGAGGAGACCCATGGATATCCTCTCCGCCCCTTTCACATCTCCGGGGTTTACGTAAGCGTGCCCGCATGCAAGCTCACTGATCATCTCTGCGATTATGTAATTTAAATCGTATCTTGTTTTGGCATACGGGAGTAATGCTGCATACTTATCTTTTACAGCCTTCCAGTCTACGCCATGCATATTTTCAAGATAGAAACCGTCTCTGAATGCTCTCCATACCTCATCGAATATCTGGTTCCACTCTTTGGCATAGTCTACCGGAGCTACGAGATTCGAAATGTTGACGGCATCTGACAATGCAGCTTTTGTAGTGGGGAAATTCGTGACATAGATTTTTCCTCCTTTATAGAATGCCGCTTTCTCTCCATCCGCAGCAACAGTCATGGATGCGTTTTCAGCAACAGTCTCAGGTTTGCCGGTCTTAAAATCAAACACATTGACTCCGCCGCCTCCGCTGTACCACAGACGGTCGCCCTTGGCATACTGAGGGCGATAATAACCGGCGGCAAGCGGCAGCTTGACAAGCCTTCCGGGTAGACCTTCTGTATCTATCTTGACAGAGATGTCTGACCCCGCGTCGGTCTTATTGGATTTGGAAGTTTCATTCTTTTCTGATCCTTGAGTCACAGCCACCGGATTATCTGAATCATCTGAAAGAAGAAGAGGAGAAGGCGTGTCCTTGCTCAGCAATGCAAGGTATATTCCACCCATACGATTGTAGACGTGATTCCATTCAAGACTTCCATATGTCGGATTAAAATCACGTTCGGATGTGAAATACAAATATTTGCCATCTTCGCTAAACATTGGCGAACCGGAGTCATACCATCTTTCTGTAACAGGATACTCCTTACCGGTCAGTATATTGTATATATATACCACCGACATATTGTTGTCGTCCGATTTGGTATATGCAAGCCATTTGCTGTCAGGGGATATGCTCACTTGCCTGAATTCCCCTCCGGGATTCTGAACAAGAGTACGCTTTTTCCGGGAAGCTACATCCACTTCCACTATCCTGTTTTTACGGTCGGTATAAATTATTTTGCCACCGTCAGGTGTCCAGTAAAAATTGCGGATATAGGTATCATTGTCTTTGGTAAGCTGAACAGGAGCTCCACCTTCCGACGGCTGCAACCAAATTTCCGATTCTCCGGTGATATCTCCGATATAGGCGATATATTTTCCATCCGGACTCCAGTCAGCACCCCTGTCATTTGAACCGGGACTACGGGTTATGTCGCGTGTGACCCCTTTCCCGACAGGCACATCAAACACTTCCCCTCGTGCTGTGAGAGCCAGACGGTGGCCTGCAGGAGACAGAGAAAACGAATTTATATCGCCGGACACATTCTTCATTTCGCTTCTTGCAAGAGTGTTGTCAGAAGAAAGTGTGATATTCACCTTTTCGGCAATGCCCTTAGAGGGATCGAAACGGTATATGTAACC
>JAIDJJ010000204.1 GCA_029052265.1 Muribaculaceae bacterium | reverse complement strand
AAAAAAACGACTGTGATATGTTCATGAATTGTATTAACTCTTCAAATTACTACGAAAAAGAATAGTAAAAGCCATTTCAATACACGGGAACTATTTGGGAACAAATAACTCTACCTATGTCAATATAAACGCTGAATACCATCCTATTAAAGAATGGCATTCAGTTCAAGCGTAGGAGTCTGTATCTGTTACCGTCCTACAAATCGAGGCTTCTCGCATTGCCCAGTCTAAGTCGGACGGCAACGCAGAAGCCCACGCTTGTATATGCAATCAATGCACCCGGCAATATTTCTCCCGAAATATTGTCCGATTGCAATTATATCACATATCCACGGGCATCTACCGTTGCCAAACCCTTGACTTAGACTTGAAATTTTGCGAGAATTTCGATTTGTCAAGAATCAGCGCGGATAAACGCTTTTATTGTATGTCTCTGTGGACGCGACTTGTCGCGTCCCTCCACATCCCTCCCGCTTTACCCCGGACCGGGGCTTCTGCGAGGCGGCCTGTGTCCGCAAAGTTAAATATAATTTTTTATTTTTCAAAAAAATTATACAGGTATCTTCCGGTTGTAGCACGGCTCTTTCATTTCCCTACTCATAAAGTTCCGAATCCCAAAAGAAGCCGATCCGAAATCCGGACCGGCTTCATTTTGGGAATTGCGGGTTGTAAGTTTTATGATTTAAGTCATCTGATTATTCTTAAACCCTAAGCTTCATTGATCAGACGAGTTCTTCCTCCATTACGTCTTCGAGGGAAACTGGAATGTCTTTGTTTACATTCTTAGAGCCGATGAGCGCATAGTAGAAGATGTAGACGAGCATGGCGAATACAAGCCAGTAGCTTGCCACATAGCTTACAGAGCGACCGATCCAGTCCTGGATGAAAGGCATGATACCGCCACCCACTACCATTGTCATGAAAAGACCGGATGCCTTGGGTGTATATTTGCCAAGACCTTCTGTTGCGAGGTTGAAGATACCGCCCCACATCACTGATGTGCAGAGACCGCAAAGGAAGAGGAAGAGAGTCTTCATGGGCACCTCTCCACTGGTGATATTGAGAGCTTCAATACCCGGAGACTTGAATGTGATATCCTCAGGAAGAAGAATTGCTATAAGTACGAGAACGATAGCTACACCCGATGCTGTAAGCAACTGAGCGCGGCTTGAAACCTTACCGCTGATTGCAGAACTTACTGAACGTCCGATAAGCATCATGAGCCAGTAGAGAGCGGCAAGTGAACCTGCAACGGCGGCAGCACCTTCAAATGGTTCACGGCTGATCCATGCGTTCATCTCACCGGGGATACCGATCTCGATACCTACATAGAAGAAGATAGCGATGATTCCGAGTGTGCAGTGGCGGAATGAAAGCGGGCTGTGCTCATATTTAACCTTGCTGAGATTAGCCTGAGGTTCCTGAATCTTAACGAAAGAGATAATGATGAATGCAAGCACGAAAATCACAATACCGGTGATCACGAGAGGTGCAACGGAAGCCATTGTAGTCTCCTTTGTGAGAGTGCCGACAAGCACACCCACGAACATCGGTGTCAAAGTGCCGGAGAGAGAGTTGAGCGCGCCGCCGGTCTGGATAAGCTGGTTACCTTTGTTGCCGCCGCCGCCGAGAAGGTTGAGCATCGGGTTAACCACAGTGTTGAGCATACATACGCAGACACCGCAGACAAGGGCACCGAGAAGGTAGATGAAAAGATTGAGAGTGGTAGGATTCTCACCACCGATCACGATAACGTTGTCGCCGACAACGCTTGAAAGTAGCTGGATGCCAAGACCGATCGCACCTACAGCAAGGGCTATAAGGGCGGTTTTCTTATATCCGTAGCGGATAAGCATGTTGCCTGCCGGAATACCCATGAAGAGGTAAGCCGTAAAGTTCATAAGGTTACCTGCCATACCTGCCCATTCGTATCT
>JAIDJJ010000203.1 GCA_029052265.1 Muribaculaceae bacterium | reverse complement strand
ATTATAAATTAATTAGACAATTAGCAATTGCCAATTTATAATTACCAATTGCTAATTGTCTAATAAACGTTTAAAATGTTAATCAAGTTTAATCAAGCTTCAGAACTGCGAGGAAAGCCTTCTGTGGAACTTCGACAGAACCGATCTGCTTCATCCTCTTCTTTCCCGCCTTCTGTTTTTCAAGAAGCTTTCTTTTGCGGGAGATGTCGCCGCCATAACATTTCGCGGTCACGTCCTTACGCACTGCCTTGATTGTCTCCCTTGCGATAATCTTAGCTCCGATAGCCGCCTGGATAGCTATATCAAACTGCTGTCTCGGAATAAGTTCCTTCAATTTCTCACACATACGCCTGCCGAATCTGACCGCATTATCCGCGTGAGTGAGAGTCGACAGGGCATCTACACTTTCCCCGTTCAACAGAATGTCGAGCTTCACAAGCTTCGACTCTCTGAAATCATGCAGATGATAATCAAAAGATGCGTAACCCTTTGAAATGGATTTCAGTTTATCATAAAAATCTATCACTATCTCTCCGAGAGGCATATCGAATGTAATCTCCATTCTGTTGCCGGAAATGTACTCCTGTTTCACAAGCTCGCCTCTTTTACCGAGACATAGGGTCATTATCGGACCGATATAATCGGCTTGCGTTATAATGGTGGCACGTATATACGGCTCCTCTATATGATCTATCAGTGTGGCTTCAGGCAAACCTGAAGGATTGTGAACCTCCGTCACATTTCCCTTTTTATCGAATACCTTATACGATACGTTGGGAACCGTAGTGATCACATCCATATCAAATTCCCGCCCGAGACGTTCCTGAATGATCTCCATATGAAGCAACCCGAGGAAACCGCAACGGAAACCGAATCCGAGTGCAGCAGACGATTCAGGCTGGAATGTAAGCGACGCGTCGTTAAGCTGCAGTTTCTCAAGAGAGGCACGCAGATTTTCGAAATCCTCCGTCTCGATCGGATAGACACCGGCAAACACCATCGGCTTCACCTCCTCAAATCCATCGATCGCCTTTTCGCAAGGTCTGGAAACGTGAGTGATGGTATCGCCCACCTTCACTTCTTTGGAAGTCTTGATACCGGATATGATATATCCTACATTGCCCGCGGAAAGTTCCTTGCGGGGCGCCATGTCCAGCTTCAACACTCCTATCTCGTCGGCATGGTATTCTTTCCCGGTAGAAACAAACTTCACGAAGTCGTTGGTCTTCATAGTGCCATTGACAATCTTGAAGTAAGCAATGATGCCACGGAACGGATTGAATACGGAATCGAATATCAATGCCTGCAACGGAGCCTCCGGATCGCCTTCGGGCGCCGGAACTCTTTCCACAATAGCCTTCAGGACATCATCAATACCCATACCGGTTTTTCCGCTGGCGCGTATCACATCTTCCGGGTCACACCCGAGAAGATCCACAATCTGATCTTCAACTTCATCGGGCTTGGCACTGTCAAGGTCACACTTGTTTATGACAGGGATAATCTCCAGGTCATTGTCTATAGCCATATACAGATTGGAAATAGTCTGCGCCTGGATACCCTGAGAAGCATCGACTATAAGAAGCGCCCCCTCACATGCAGCGATCGATCGCGACACTTCATAAGAAAAGTCGACATGCCCGGGAGTGTCTATAAGATTTAGCACGTATTTCTCTCCGTTCAGTTCATAATCCATCTGGATGGCGTGGCTCTTGATCGTTATGCCACGCTCCCGTTCAAGATCCATGTCGTCGAGCACCTGTGCCTCCATGTCTTTGGCGGCTACCGTGTTGGTCCGCTCAAGCAATCGGTCGGCAAGTGTCGATTTGCCGTGGTCGATATGAGCTATGATGCAGAAATTGCGTATATTTTTCATCTTTCCTATTTTCTACTGCAAAGTTAGCAAAAATTTTTCAAAAAATTTTTATACGGCACCATACTCAATCAATACTCACTAAATCAATTCGTTTGAAC
>JAIDJJ010000202.1 GCA_029052265.1 Muribaculaceae bacterium | reverse complement strand
CTCGGACAAAACTCAGTAAATATGCGACATTTTAAGGCCGTTTTCCGACTTGTGACCGCTTTTAGTGCCGAGTTAGTGCCAAAATGTCTTCGAACTGTCTGTTTATTAGCGATATACAAAGACACATCTCAGACATAATGCAGTAAACATGCGACAATTTATGCTTTATACAGCAGGTTGTTAAAGTCGATGTCTGATGTGTGATGGATTGTTGGATTACAATAGTCTGACAGTCATCACAAGAACATAGCCAGACGAATATGTCGCCAATGTTAAAAACAAGGTATGTCGCTGATTTGTCTGAGTTTATACCGAGAAATGTCCAATCCATCTTGAAGTTTAATCCGTTATTATTGCAGTTACTCGGAAACGAGCCGGGTGATAACACTAAATCCAACGTAAAAGATGAAAAAGAACACATTTAAGGTGATGTTCGTTATTCGTCGAAATCAAGTAAACCGAGATGGGAAATGCTCCATTGTGATACGTATTACTGTCAACGGCGAGTATGAACGACTGAATTCCACTCTGAGTATAGAGCCGGAGTTATGGGATTCCAAAGCGGCCAAAGCCATAGGTCGCACACAGAAAATTCTCGACTTCAACAAGAGGATCGAAGAAATCAAATATATCCTGCCAGACCACTATTATGAGTTGCAGAAGACTCATGGATATGTGACAGCCGAAATGGTTAAGAATGCCTATATGGGCATTACAGCAAGACAGAGCGTCGGCTACATATCAATAGCCGGCGCTTTGTCTTTACTCGTCAGAAAAATATTTTCGGGAATGTTCCCGGAACGTTCCCAAGTGACCTTTTTGCTTATTTCTACTTTGTATATGACTACATAATAAACATATCCACTATTACATCCGGAGTTGCAAATGTAATGATTGTTTGGGATATTGACAAGTCTACAGGAGTAAATTTCAGATTATAAAATAGTAATGGGTATTAACATTTTTTCGCGGTATGACTGAATTTATGTAATTTTGCATTATGCAGAAGATTGTGAAATGTAATAAAGAAAATTATATTACGCTCGCCGAAATCTGGGAGCGTTCAGTAAGAGCTACACATAAATTTTTAGATGAAACGACAATCAGCGAGATAAAGAGCGCCTTGATTCCTGATTACTTCCCAAATGTTGACCTATACGCGATCTCTGACAATGATTCTCTCGTCGGCTTCATAGGCTTACATGGAGAAAGCATTGAAATGCTTTTTATAGACAGGGATTGTCAAGGACATGGCTATGGGTCTTCGCTCATTGAATTTGCAAAAGCCGAGGGAATGACTAAAGTGGATGTAAATGAACAGAATCCCTTAGCTCTTGCATTTTATCTGGCTAAGGGATTCAGAATAATTGGCAGGGATGACTCTGATGATGCAGGAAGACCATATCCGATCTTGCATCTTTCTCTATAAAATACTACTGAAAGGTTCCGGCATGATAAATATGTAATAAGCCGGCAACGCAGGTAAGTAAAACCACTCTCTTTACCCGTTGAATCCGCATGATGCGCCTATTGAGTGAAGTGGAATACACTACCCCACGTTAACGTTTTGAGGGGGAAGACCCTTATTTGAATAGTTGCGGAACAAACTCTATAAGATACATTCTCCAGTTTTTCCATATATGACCTTCCGGAGATTCATGATAGATATACTTATAGCCGTTTCTATCAAGTAGCTTACGGTATTCCTCATTGGCTTTATATAGAAAATCCGTTTCGCCTATGCCTATCCAATAAAGTGCAGGCTTCTTGTCAAACTGGGTTTTAAGTTTATCCTCAAAATTCGCATATACAGGAGATTCGCTTCCCTCTTTCGGGAGTATGGCTGCTGAAAACAATCCGACATAGTCAAACATGTCGGGATACTCTTTGGAAATCTGCATGGAATGAAATCCGCCCATCGACAGACCTGCAATTGCACGGGAATGCTTTTCCGTTTTCGTACGGTAATTACTGTCAATAAATTCCACCACCTCCGGGAAATGGGTTTCAAACGAACCATCCATCGTTTTGGGAAGCTGTATGGTGGGCTGAGCAAAGCCAAGCGACGACTCCCCCGGCGCAGCTTCCAGATCGGCATTACCGTTGGGCATTACCACTATCATGGGTTCGGCTTTCCCCTCTGCAATCATATTGTCAAGTATCTGTGCGGCACGTCCCAGTTCCGTCCAGGCATTCTCGTCGCCGCCCATGCCATGAAGGAGGTAAAATACAGGATAATTTTTATCACCTTTCTCATATCCTGCAGGAGTATAAACTGTAAGACGCCGGTCCATCCCGAGGGAGGGGCTATGATACCAAACCTTTGACACACTGCCATGCGGCACCTTTTTTACCTTGTAATAATCAGCTGTCGCGCCATCTATAATAAATATATTAGTAACACTTGTCACGTCTCTCAACTGATATACATTTGAAGGATCAGTAATCTTAAGTCCGTCAACAAGGAATGTATAACTATAAAGTTCAGGGTCAAGCGCCCCGGATGTGGTAAACTGCCACATCCCATCTTTCTGTTCGAGATCTGCCACCCCGGGAGCGTCAAATTCCCCATGAGGAGTTTTTATTTTCTGAGGAGGTAAAAAATCGCCTGTCACCTGCACGGTCTTGGCGTTTGGAGCAGCCAGGCGAAATGTCACAGTATTATCTGAATTGATTTCGGGAGAGACAACAACTGATGTTCCCCATAAAGCCTGCTGAGCATTGCATCCCAAAGCAATAACTGACGCAGCAATGGTAATTATCGTTTTCATTGTTATTTTTATTAATAAATATACATTTCAATCCATGCCATTTATCGATTCCATAAGTTTCACGGCATCTACATAGCGTTCTATTCCTTCCGCAACAAGCTTGGCGTCTCGCATGGCATGGACAACTGTCGCCGGACGGTTTGTCACATCACCCCCTGCAAACACCCCTTTACGGGTTGTCATGCCATAAGGATTGTCTCTTGTGAGCACATATCCCTTTTCATCAACCTCTATCCCCTCTGTGGTTGAGACTATCCTTCCCGCCGGGGCACTCCCCACTGCCATAACCACATGATCGGCATTAACCATGTCTCTTATACCCATCT
>JAIDJJ010000201.1 GCA_029052265.1 Muribaculaceae bacterium | reverse complement strand
GTTTATCTTATAATCTGTCTATCTCCTGTGCCGCTCTTTTCAAAAGATTATTGCCAAACCTGCAATACAGGCATTTTCTGCTGTCGCAATATTCCTTCTTTAAATGTAATAATGCCTGAGAGCGCCACGCGTTGCCTGCCTTCAACCCGCAAATCCCCCATTGTCTGATGATTCCATTATTCTCTCCGGGTAGTTTTTCAAGCAATGACTGTCCTCTCTCCGCAAGAGCCATGTCTCCCCTTACAGCTCCGGCGGCATACAGCAAAGGGGCGACTACATTTATCATCAGTAGAGTGACACTTGAATCAGACAATGAATCCGAGACTGAACGCGCCTCCACATCAAAAGAGAAATGACTGTGCCAATACCCTTCCAGCCTCCACGAAAACAGTTCCCGGATTTTTTCCGGATCATCGCCTGACGAAATAATGCTTGAGAAGAGAGAGAATCCGTCTTCACACGCCTTTGAAAGGAATGCTATCCTGCGGTGAGGGAAATTTTGTGGACGAGTACGGGCATATTTCCATAAGCCCGGTCGCAGCGGCCGCAGCCCATATTTCCTTGCCAAAAAATAATATTCCCGGCACAACAGCTGATAATATTCATCAAATATATGTAATGAAGAATCAAGCATCGCCGCCTGTCCGAACAGCAACGCCTGCAGCTGCAATGGATTGTCGGAATGATGGTGAAGATATTTAAGGGGGAGCGAGCGGGCAAGCATCTCAAAAGGGTCACCGTTCAATCCAAACCCCATGGATCTCGCAAGAATGATAAAACACGTCTGCTCCCAGTCATTGCCCGACATGGCATATATATCCAGTATCCTGCCGGCTTTTGACTGCAATCTTTCCACGGCAAGCGTCTCAAGCCAATCCGTAAGTGCAAGGCTCCCTATCGACAGAAGCGAGTCGCGGCACTTTATTCCTTCCATTTCTGACGACAGCGACGCAAAGGTCCGGAAAAAATCTTCCGGCATGGTAATTTCAACCTGCGGTATGAGAGTGCCGTCTGTGCGCCTTACCCGACAGTCGGAGACACCGACCACATGCAGCAAGACGCTGTCATATGCCACATCTGAGTGATGACCGTGGCGCTCCCAGTCGGAAGCCTTTATATGAATCTCCACATTGCCCGCCCATTCCACGCCATCTATCCGGATTTTGGAATTAAAAAAATCCGGACCTGCGTCAGTATTAAGACGACCCGGATCGATCACCTCCACTTCCGCGCCGCCAGCTTCCCTGAGCTTTCTGCCGAACATTCTCGACTTCCAAAGATATTGATAAAGTTTCTCCATGCCGGATTCTCCCTTTGCCGGACAGACAGGAAATCTGAGGTGATTATTTTAACACCCATTGCCCTATTGCCTGGTTTAAACGGGATTATTTTATGCAAAAATAATCATTTCCGGCATATTTTTCTGCCTGACACAAATAATTTTTTATAAATTGCATTAAAAAATTGACTTTTATACTTGAATTTTAATCTAAATTACATTAACTTTGCGT
>JAIDJJ010000200.1 GCA_029052265.1 Muribaculaceae bacterium | reverse complement strand
GCGCTGATCAGGAAAAGAAAATCGGAGTGTTGTCGGGTGGCGAACGCAACCGCCTGCACCTCGCGATGGCTCTGAAAGAGGAAGGGAACGTACTCCTGCTTGACGAGCCTACCAACGACATCGACGTAAATACTCTGAGGGCACTTGAGGAAGGTCTTGAGAACTTTGCAGGATGTGCCGTGGTTGTCAGCCACGACCGCTGGTTCCTTGACCGCATAGCAACCCATATCCTCGCATTTGAAGGCGACAGCCAGGTGACATTCTATGAAGGGTCGTATTCCGACTATGAGGAATTCAAGCGCAAACGTGACGGCAACGACACTCCCCACCGCATACGCTACCGCAAACTCATGTGATACCCAAATCACCCCATAATAAAACGGGATGAGGCATTTCCTGCCTCATCCCGTTTTATTATGGGGTGATTTATATTGCCTCAGATATCCAACTGACTTGAAAGTGTCAGTTTTCTGGTAGGTCTCACTCCGCTTATCTTCGACAGCACAGGCATAAGATCTGTGTATACATGTGCAAGAACCATGAAATTCAATTCTGTCAAATTATGTTCGAAATCATACTCGACAAAAAATGTTGACAAATGCACTCCCGATTCTTCCAGCACCTCTTTATACGCCTCTATATCCGTAAGAATACCTTCCACCGTAAGGCTTATGACCTTAGACTCCTGTCCCATCTTGCGTTTTTTTTCATAATGCTCGAAAGATACCAGAGTCACCATTATCAACAGGGTGGCACATATGGAACAAAGATACATTCCTATACCCACTGCCATTCCGATAATTGCCGTCATCCAGATTCCGGCAGCGGTGGTCAGTCCCCTCACAGAACCCTTCATATGGATCATGGCGCCGCCTCCGATAAAACCTATACCGGTGATCACCTGAGCCGCGATCCTGCCGGGATCTCCGTTCTTAAGACCGAGATAAACCTGAGGCACGTATATCGAAAGCAACATGGCAAGGCAGGCACCCATAGATATGAGAGCAAATGTACGGATCCCCGCCACCTGTCCCTTCCTTTTTCTCTCGGCGCCCACAATCATACCGAGCACCATACTCAGTACCAGACGGAATATACTGCCTGTCATATTCACCTCAAGAGAGTTGATATCATCGACAATACTTTTGAAAAAATCAAACAAGGAACATGTCATGCCTGCTTACGGTATAAATCTTATACAAGTTTCATCCAATCGTCACGGTCGCCGGGAAGAAGATCCACCACAGGAATCTCTATCATTGTATAGCATCCCGGCTGCAGACGCATGGAAGCACGTGCGACACATACCAGCACCTGACCCGTAAGAGCAGGGTTGTTGATCTTCATATCAAACTCAAAAAGCTGATTCTGTGTCTTTCCGCTCACGCCCTTACGTACAAGATTGACTCCATGCCCCATATCTTTGAGAGCATCCACACTCTCCACCTGCATCACATGGGTTTCATCGGATGCAAAATAAGGGTCGGTCTTTATAGCCTCAGCCACTTTTGCGAAATCATAACCCGGAAGCAACTCTATGTAGACCATACGGCGATGTATACCTGTACCTACCGGTATAGTCATGGAAAGCGCAGACTTAACCCCTTCTATAGCCTTGACGGCAACGGTATGTCCCATGCTCATGCCGGGACCGAAATTCGTATACGTGATACCTTTGGGCGCCACAGCCTCAAGAAGAGCCCGCACCACCGAATCACTGCCCGGATCCCAGCCTGCGGATATCACGCTGACCCTGCCATACTCACGCGCCACCTCACCGAGGTTTTTACGCAAAGATGCTATTCCGCCATGTATGTCATAGCTGTCGACCGTATTTATACCCTTGGCAAGGATACTCTTTGCAATTTCTTCAACTTTTCTTGTAGGGGTGGCAAGTATAGCCACATCCACATCCTTAAGCTCATCAATATCGCTGACCACAGGGATTTCTGGAGAAATGTCTTCACGGTCACCCGCATTTCTGCGAACCACACCGGCTATTTCAAAATCGGGAGCTGCATCAAGCGCCTCAAGCGTAAACTTGCCTATGTTGCCATATCCGACAACGGCTGCACGGATCTTTTTCATATTCTTCTAAGAGTAATTTTTTTACTGTTTACCGGATATATTATCCGGCTGTCTTAATTAATCTCGCAAATTTACGAAGAATTTCATAAAAAATCAGTAATTTTGCACTCGATTTTTCCACCCCTACACGTTAGGGACACTTCAAACTATAATTTAAATTCGTTTTCTTAACTTTATGGATTGGTTTTTCGAACTGCTACGACCGGGAAACATGTCTCTCGCAAGCACGGTTCTGCTCTACTCCTTTGTGATTTTTGCCGGAATTTTTCTTGGCAAAGTAAAAATCTTAGGCGTCTCATTAGGAGTGACTTTCGTGCTTTTCATTGGCATCTTGCTTGGTCATTTCGGGTATGCCGTCGAGGGCAACACCCTTCATTTCCTTCGGGAATTCGGACTCATCCTTTTTATCTTCTCTATCGGCATGCAGGTAGGTCCGGGCTTCTTTTCCTCTTTCAAGGAAGGGGGTATCCGAATGAACATGCTTGCCATGATAGGCATCATGTTGAATGTCGCAATCATGCTCACCATCTATTTCTTCCAGGGAGGCGCCGAAGGGATGTCTTCCATCAGCGATATGGTTGGTGTGATGTGCGGGGCAATCACCAACACCCCTGCTCTCGGTGCCGCACAACAGACTATTCTGCAGGTCGATTCATCGGCTTATGATGTCAGCCAGCAGATGTCGATGGGTTATGCAGCAGCATATCCACTCGGCGTTGTAGGTATCATCGTTACAATGATCGTCATAAAGGCGATTTTCAAAATCAATGTCGAGGACGAGATCAAAGAGATCGATGATGAAAAGAGCGATTCTTCAAATGTGCCTGCAATCCTGACCTTCAAAGTGACGAACGAACTCGTCTCCGGTCTTTCCATGCTGAAACTGCACAACCTGATCTCATGTAACTACACTTGTTCCCGCATACTAAAACCGGACGGAAAGGTAATAATCCCCGCCGCCCAGGACACTATCGAACTCGGCGACCTCTGCCTAATCGTATGTGCGAAACAAGACGAGGAGATATTCTCACGGTTCATCGGTCAGAAAGTGGAGATGACATGGCCTATGGACAAGGGTCCGGTCGTATCCCGCAGAATCGTGGTCACTCAACCCAACTATAACGGTGTGATACTCGGGTCAATGCATCTTCATGAGACATACGAGCTCAACGTGACCCGGGTAAACCGCGCCGGAATGGATCTTCTGGCAAGCCCCAACCTCCGTCTCCAGATCGGAGACCGTGTCACAGTGGTAGGCAAACTTGACGACATAGAGCATCTCGCAAGAAAATTAGGCAACTCCATGAAGCGTCTCAACGAGCCTAACCTGATAACAATGTTTATCGGTATTTTCCTCGGCATCCTCGTGGGAAGCCTCCCCATCCAGTTCCCGGGCATGTCAGTGCCTATGAAACTCGGTCTTGCCGGAGGTCCGCTTGTCGTGGCTATCCTCATAGGAGCATACGGTCATAAATTCCATCTTGTCACATACACCAATTCCGCGGCAAACCTTCTGCTGCGTGAAATAGGGATATGCCTGTTCCTCGCGTCGGTCGGTATTGCCGCAGGAAAAGATTTTGCCGCCACTGTATTCAATCTTAAGGGAGCAATGTGGGTAGGTTACGGTTTTATTATAACTGTGGTGCCGCTGCTCGTGGTAGGATGCATAGCCCGCGGAAAATTCAAAATGAATTATCTGTCGATTATCGGTATCATGAGCGGAGGATACACTGATCCGCCGGCACTTGCCTATGCCAACAAAGTCGCCAACAACGACGCTCCGGCAGTGGCGTATTCCACTGTGTACCCTCTCACCATGTTCATGCGTGTCATCGTTGCACAAGTAATCGTGCTGTGCTTCCTTGAATAAACACACCAATCCATTACATAATTAAGGCGTGGTCTGTGAAAACCGCGCCTTAATTATCACCAAACCCGATTGTAGGGCTATCCATAACACTTAATTTAATATGGAAGAAACAATTTCCTTTATCCTTGAAGTAATCGGCACCGTGGCTGCCGCCATAAGCGGCATACGACTCGCCGCGACAAAAAATTTTGATTGGTTCGGCGCATATACCGTCGGACTTGTGACCGCGATAGGAGGAGGCACACTGCGCGACCTCCTTCTTGACATTCCGGTATTCTGGATGCAGACCTGGTGGTATCTTGGAGTGACCGCACTTTCACTCGCCACCGTTATCATTTTCCGTAGCATCCTGGTAAGCAAAGACAAGATTCTTTTTATTTTCGACAGTATCGGTCTCGCACTGTTCTGTGTCATCGGAATTACTAAGACTCTTGCCATCGACTATCCGATGTGGGTCGCAGTCGTAATGGGCATAATCACAGGTGCATTCGGAGGGGTGATAAGAGACATCCTTATCAATGAAGAGCCTCTCGTATTCCGCAAAGACATTTATGCAACTGCATGCCTTGTCGGATCTATCGTATACTGGCTGCTTAACATTTACGGTTTTTCAGTCATTACACAACAGCTTGCGTGCGCGTGCGCAATTATAGGTATAAGAGTGCTTACTTTGAAATACAACCTGTCCCTTCCGGTTCTCTCTCAATCGGGACGCCAACAAAAAGACAGGCAACCAAAACAATAATTGACATACGTTATCTCTGACGATATTCCCATTTGTCACAAACATTCCTATTCCCCGTCTTATGGAAAACATCTTTTCCACAAGACGGGGTTAAATTTTGACATATATATATTTAAATTTAATATCCCCCTACCCGTGGATTTTGTTTGACATTCCCGTAATCCAAAAAACATGACAATTACCAAGCAAATTTATCAGACAGACTCCAATTATGGGAAAAATTGCCCCATAATGATTAAAATCGAACATCATGGTCTGGAAAAATGGATTCCGACCTCGGTCTCTTGCGACAACAGGCATTGGGACAACCTGAACAAGGTGGTAACGGAAGACGATCCCCTACACCGCATTAAAAATGAAACAATAGAAGCACATTTCCGCAGGGTGGCGGGGAAAATACAAGACCATCTTGACAACTATATTTCAAACAACCTTGAAATAATATGCAGCACTCTTGAATGCAACAATACGGATAACCAACCTTTATCCTATGCCGCAAACCCGATGTATACCACTCTTCTGTCGGTCATTGAAATGAAAATTCAAAACATATCCGCCCTTAACACCCGCAGAGGGTATCGTTCACTCAAAAAATATTTTGAAAACACTTACGGAGAGGGTCCTCGCATGACTGAAATAGACCGTACATTCCTTTCTGAATTCGACAGGCAGCTCAAAAAAGATTTCCAATTTCACCAACCCACCAGGCATCTTATGCTCTCCAGAATGAGAGCGGTGCTTAATTTTGCACGCGACAACGGCAAACTTCCCCTGTCTGTCGCTTTCAAACTTCCGAAAGTGCCGTTCCGTCCACACGACCGTAATCTATCGGAATCTTATATAAAAAAAATTTTCAGACTGTATAAAAAGAAATTATCATCCGACCCCGCATTAGTGAAAACCGATACGTTTGCTCTTGCCATTTTCATTCTTGACATTGCTTTCCAAGGTCTCGCGCCTGTCGACCTCGCCTCACTGAAAGTCAATCAGATAAACCTCAGATCGATATCTCAATCATACTCCGGGTCCCATCAATCGCCAAAACAAGAAGGCAAGCAAGAAATCGACCGGCCTATAGATGTGGTCATAATTCGCACCACAAGACAAAAAACAAGCCAGCATGTCACTGTTGTGTCTGCCCTGGAACCGATCAAACCGATCATAGACAATCTTCTGAAGGGTAAAGAGCAAGACGATTATCTGCTTCCCTGCTTCCTTATCAATAAGACATATAC
>JAIDJJ010000020.1:2288-2983 GCA_029052265.1 Muribaculaceae bacterium | reverse complement strand
TGGACCCATGCAGCTTATGACCGCCTTCTACAATTAAAGAGCTCATGGATAATTCTTGGTTTTATTTTTTCTTTTTTTTAGTCTTGCCACCTGAAGCGTTAGCAGTGTCTATATACTCATTGAGCCGGTAACTCTCAGGATTTATCTGTATCTTTCCCTCAGATATTTCAGCTATATCTATGAAAACCTTCGCATCGCTTGCTGTCTCAGGATTCTGAATGACAAGCAACTTTTTCATCTGATTCGCCAATAAAAATATCTGTTGATCTTTTTCTATACAGTTTTCCATATCTGCCACTTTCCGAATCATTGCCTGAAGATTTCTTCCATAATGACGATACCTGGTAAATGTGCCGTTATAGGGAATTTTTGCATGTCCCGGAGCAAGCTGATCCCGACTTATCACATCACATGGGAACTCGATATCAAGCTCAAACCTTGACATTACATTGATATGATCCCAGATCTTCTGACGGTCTCCTTTTTCCCCGACAATAGAAGGGAAGAGTATCGCCATCACATCTGCGATTTCATATGCGCAACGGGTGCGAGCCTCACGGTCTTCGATCGTCATGCAATGATCGATCATGCGCTGGATATTCCTGCCATATTCAGGCATCAGAAGTTTGGTTTCTCCTGTATTATATGGAATCATAACTATCTAATGTGTATTTATCTTAAATTCTTAATTTTGT
>JAIDJJ010000020.1:0-2278 GCA_029052265.1 Muribaculaceae bacterium | reverse complement strand
GTCGTCTGATACTCTTTGAGATAGTTGGGAGTGGAATATGCAATATCGATAAACCTGTTTTCCCTAAAATATTTCTCAGACAATGCAAGCATATCTTTTGCATGGGGATAAAGATTTTCCATCCATTCTCCATTACAACCGGTATAAATATCTTTGAATTTCATTGCTCCATCTCCGAAAAACACTACCTTCCGCTTGTCATGAAGTTGTGAAAATGAATTTTCATCAAGAATAAAAGGACCTTCCGGAACCACCTCTCTTAACGAAAAATCAAACGCCCCCGAAAATACTTCCATTCTCCTTGCATCAACCATAGGTACAAGAATCTCATCCCCCTCCCAGTCCATACTCCTGAACATTGCCTTGACCGCCAGTATCTGCAAAGTAGACACACCTATCAATGGTACGTCAAGACTGAAACAAAGCCCCTTTGCAAGCGATAATCCTATACGCAATCCCGTATAGGATCCTGGACCTAAACTGACTGCAACAGCATCCAGAGTGTATTCTTTCCTCCTGATCTCTTCCATACAACGCTCAACAAAGGGGGCAAGTTTGATCGCATGGTTCATTCCTTCGGTATCTTCAAGCTGAAATTCCACCACCCCGTCTTTTGTGAGCGCCACACTGCACGTCTTGGAAGATGTCTCTATATTTATGATTGTTGCCATTTTATCTATTTGATTTTATTTTTGAATGATATGCCTCCACACATCTTTGTCCGTCAATAGCCGCTGACACTATACCTCCTGCATATCCGGCACCTTCTCCTGCAGGATAAAGGTCTTCTATGCGTATATGACATAACGTTTCCTTATCCCTCGGTATCCTCACCGGGCTGGAGGTGCGTGATTCCAAACCTATCATTGTGGCTTCGGGAGTAAGGAAGCCGGGACATTTTTTGTCAAACGCCTTAAACCCATCCTTAAGTCTTCCAGATATTTCTTTTGGCAAAAGATGATCTAAGCGGGCTGCATGGATTCCTGCGGGATAAGATGTCTTCGGTAAATCTTTTGATGATCTGCCTATGACAAAATCTGTCATTCGTTGGGCAGGCGCATTAAATGTCTTTCCTGAAGCGTCAAAAAAACGTTTTTCCAATGATTCTTGCAATGCCAGCATTTCCAGATTCCCTTCATTTTCAAACCCGCGTATATCTCCCGGATGCAATTCTACAACCATTCCGGAATTTGCCCATTGGCTTGCGCGTGCGGAAGCCGACATGCCGTTGACCACCGATTGCCCGGGAGCCGACATAGACGGAACTATCACTCCTCCGGGACACATACAAAACGAATATACCCCTCGTCCCCTTACTTGTGTGACATAACTATATTCCGCAGCAGGAAGATATTCACCCCTGCCCTCTCTTGAATGGTACTGAAGCATGTCTATAAGTTTCTGCGGATGTTCAAGCCTTACTCCAATAGCAAGACCCTTGGGCTCCATTTCAACATCGTTTTTTTTGAGAAAACGGTATACATCTCGCGCGGAATGCCCTGTTGCGAGAATCACAGGTCCCATAACCTGTTCCCCAGACAATGTGTTTACGCCAATCGCTCTGCCATCGTCCACAATAATATCTGTAACCCTTTCGCGGAAGCGGATTTCGCCCCCACACCGGAGTATAGTCTGTCTGATATTCTTTATAACACCAGGAAGCTTGTCGCTTCCGATATGAGGATGAGAATCAATCAATATATCTGACGAAGCCCCGTGCTGATGAAGGAGTTGCAATACCGAGTCAACATTTCCTCGCTTCTTACTGCGGGTAAAAAGCTTTCCGTCACTGTATGCACCGGCACCTCCCTCACCGAAACAATAATTGGAATCAGGATCAAGACTTCCTTCCCTGCTTATCAGGGCAAGTTCCTTTCTCCTTGTATCTACATCGCTCCCCCTCTCCAGAACTATCGGTCTGATTCCTAATTCTATCGCTTTTAGAGCAGCAAATAATCCGGCTGGACCGGCGCCCACGATCACTATCCGGGGAGAGTGCTCTGGTAAAGGCGTGAACTCAACCGGGCAATAAAGTGGCTTAACGACCTTGTCATCTCCGGTCGCCACTCTCAATACGACATTCACTGCCACATTCCGCTGGCGCGCATCGATGGAACGCCTCACAATTCGGAGGTCGTTAATATCATTATCCTTAATGCCTAACTCCACAGCCACCCTCGCCCGAAGGAGAGGCAATCCTGAGGCAACCTTCGGAGACACTCTTAGTGTAACGTCATCTATCATCGCATTTTTACTTTTCAAACTGCAAATATAACTC
>JAIDJJ010000002.1 GCA_029052265.1 Muribaculaceae bacterium | reverse complement strand
GGAGTGAAAGGAATGTTGTCCCACGCCACATTCTCTTTGATATCATATTGGGGAATGCCTGCCTGGTCGATCTCCACCTGAACCGTGCCGGTAGGGTAGGGCACGGTGTCGATGAGCATGTTGAGCCCTTTTGAATTGAAATTGTCAAGGATTTCCTTTCCGAGAGCGTCGTCGCCTACCGCGCTCACCACGCAACTGCGTAGACCGAACTGGGATACATGGTATGCGAAATTGGCAGGTGCACCACCTATTTTCTTACCATCCGGAAGAACGTCCCAAAGGGCTTCTCCCATTCCTACTACAAATTTATCTGCCATATTATTTTGAACTTTGAATTTTAAAAAGTGGGTTTTGAGTTTTGATGTGCTCACTTTGTTCGCACTACACTCAAGAAAAGATTATGAATTATGCATTATGCATTGATAAAGCCTAAACTTTCCTGATCCTTGAAATAAAATATACGAGATAAACCACTGGAATGCACATGACGGCTACGGCACCGGTCTGATTCCCGATGAAATCGCTTGCATAACCCATGGCGAGAGGGAATACGGTGCCTCCGAAGAGCCCCATGATCATAAGTCCGGAGACTTCGTTTTTCTCTTTCGGTGATGCGAGAAGCGCCTGAGAAAAAATGATGGAGAAAATGTTGGAGTTGCCGAATCCTATGAGCGCGATGCCGGTATAGATCATTTCAAGAGATTGTGCCGAGAACAGTATCACCACTGCCGCGAGCATCATCAACGCGCTGATGGCGAAGAAGACGCGGGGAGAGACGTAGCGCAGAATGAACGCGCCGAGGAAGCAGCCTATAGTGCGGAAAATGAAGTATAGACCGGTGGCGAAACTCGCCTCTTCGAGAGGGAGTGCAAGGCGCTCCATTATGATCTTCGGGGCGATAGTGTTGGTGCCCACGTCGATTCCTACATGACACATGATGCCGAGGAAGCACAGCAGGATGAAGGGGGTGGCGAGAAGCTTTACGCATTCCTTGATTCCGGAAGCCTTGTCAGGTCTCTCTTCCTCGATGGGTGTAGCCGCGAGGGCTGAGATCGAAAGGAAGCTGACGATAGCATATATCACGAACAGTGCTCTCCATCCGAGTCCGAATGTCGGGAGGTAGGTGGTGGCTGCCCATGCCGCGATCACCGGAGCGAGGAATGAAGCGATCGCCTTCACAAACTGACCGAAAGTCAGGGTGGATGCAAGTTTGTCACCGCTTATGAGATTAGTCACGAGAGGGTTGAGCGAGGTCTGCATGATGGCGTTGCCGATTCCGAGGAGGGAGAACGATACAAGCATGGTGTAGTATCCGTCGCCGGTGATAGGGATGATAAGAGACAATGTTGTCACCACGAGGCTGACGAGTACGGTCTTCTTACGTCCGATCCTGTTCATCAGGATTCCTGTAGGAACCGAAAAGAGAAGAAACCAGAAGAATACGAGCGAGGGGAAGAGGTTTGCCTGAGAGTCGGAAAGACCGAGATCTTTCTGGACATAATTGGATGCGGTTCCCACAAGGTCAACGAAGCCCATCGCAAAGAAACAGAGCATCACAGGCACTATCTGGAGAAGCGTGTTGCGTTTGGATTGCATGATTGTAGCTGACATTTCCATATGTAAATTAAGTGTCAAAAAAATCAGATGTTGATTGAATATACTTTCAGAGACTCTATCCTTGCATTTCCATTTTCAGTCTTTATGGAAAGAGTGCTGTAAGGCTCGTGAGGGAATACAAGATTAGTCATTACGAACTTTCCGTCATTGCCGAAGAGCTCGATGCTTGAACGGTCGATAAATATCCTGAGGTTTACTTTCCCGTTCTGTTCGAAAGTGGGTGAGACAGTCACTGCGGGGAAGTTTTCACTGAAATCCACCACACCGCTCTCCCTGCGGTCGAAATCCATCGTATGTTTTTTCGGGTCATAAGTCATTACGACTTTGTCTCCGGATTTGTTTGCAAGAGTCAGGATCACGGAAGAGGCGTTTTTTGAATCGAAAGAAGCGGTGATCTCGCAGATGCCGCCATTGGCGGAGGGGAGGGTTACCGACATGCCTTTCTTTCCTACCGATTTCCCGGATAGGGAAGTCACGGTTTTTCCTCTCATTTTTTCCAGTTCCGGCGATGGCACAGATGCCAGATAGATCTGTCCGTCGGGCTGTGTAAAGAGTTTCATTTCGCGGGGGAGAGTGTTTGCGCTACGGTACTGTGATGTCGGCACATCAGCGGCATATTGCCAGTTGCTCATCCATCCGATCACAGTGCGGCGGTTGTCGGGAGCGTCGCTCCAGCTCACGGTGGCGTAATGGTCTTTGCCGAAATCCATCCATTTGGTAGGTATTTTTCCATCAGCGTCTGTGTCGGCGGTGAATTTCTTGCCGTCGAACTCACCGATGAAATATTGTGTCGCGCTGCCGCCGAAAGGACCTCCGGGGTTGAGATTGCAAAGTAGCACCCATTTTTGGCTGTCTGTGCCGTCGACAGGGAGTCTGAACAGATCAGGGCATTCCCAGACACCGTCCTGAGCGCCGATACCTTTTCCGAAAGCGCTCTGGAGAGTCCAGTTCTTCAGGTCGGGAGATGAGAAGAAAAGCATTTCATGGTCAAGGGCGTGTGCGAGAACCAGATTCCATTCCTTTGTCTCTTCATTCCAGAACATGTTCGGGTCGCGAGCTTCTGTCTCAAGGGTAATTATAGGATTACCCGGATACACCGAGAAAGTCTCACCGTTGTCTGTGCTTGACGCGAGGCTCTGCATCTGGCTTGTGCCTGCAGAGGTATATAACGCGATAAGTGCGTCTTTTCCCATCCCCGCTGTATTTTCTTTGTCGATGACACAGCTTCCGCTGAATATGGATCCAAGTCCGTCAGGATATATGGCTAACGGATGGTGCTTCCAGTTTACAAGATCGGAAGAGGTGGAATGTCCCCACGTCATATTCTGCCATTTTGAGCCATAAGGGTTATGTTGATAGTAAAGATGCCATATCCCGTCTTTATAAAACATCCCGTTGGGGTCATTCATCCATCCGTGCATTGGAGTGTGGTGATATCGCGGACGATATTTTGTCTCACGGTCAGTAGAGTCGAAAGTGTCCGAGAGATGTATCCCTTCCCAGCACACCGCGTCTTTCGCTTCCCGTATCGAACTTCTTCCATGAGGCGCGACGATATCAAGGATTACATTGTGCCCTTTGTATTTCGAGATGTCGAACGGTACAGTGTAATCAGTCTTTGACTGCGCGAGCCTTACATAAATAGTTTCGGCGATCTTGCCATCGACCAATACGTTGATGCGGGCGTCATCGATGCTTTCCTGTACAGGGAGGATAAGAAAATCACTGTCGCCTGTGACTCTGACAAGGGTGTTGTTCACTCCAAGATGATTCACTTCCACACCATCCGCAGCTAAGGAGGAGGATGGAATGATAAGGGAGGCGCCTGCCATGAGTGCGGCTGTGATTCGGTCAGTTATTCTTTTCATAAGTGGTTTAATTGATTTCTTGAATTGGATGAACTTTTAAAAACAATCATTTTTTACCATATGCTGATTGGAGGGTGACTCCATGCCTGAAAACTTATCAAAGTTATGATAGCCATGAAAAATTTTCACAATGCAAAGCTACAATATAAAGGAAAGACACGATATAACAAATGATGCGTTATGTGTAAAAAATGTTGAATGTCATAATAAATTATAGGATTTACATTTTTTTTCATAGGATTATGCTTAATTTTGCGGGAAATAACTGCATATCATGAAAAAATTAATCGGCTTAATATTGACAGTCCTCTCCTTTATGATCATAACGTCATGTGGTACTGAGAAAAAATACAGGATCGGAGTTTCCCAATGCAGTCAGGATGACTGGCGTGCGAAAATGAACGATGAGATCAACCGAGAGATCATGCTTCACGAAGATGCGTCTGTGGAGATACGCTCGGCGAATGACGACAGCCGTAAGCAGATAGAGGATATAAGATATTTTGTAGATAATAAATTTGACATCCTCATAGTCTCTCCCAATGAGGCAGCCGCTCTCACGCCGGTGATAGAGGAGGTATATAGGAATGGTGTTCCGGTGATAATCTTCGACCGTAATATCAATTCTGATTCCTATACCGCGAGGATTGGTGTGGATGACAAAGGTCTGGGGAAATCCGCCGCCCATTATGCATTACATCTTTTGGGAAAGGAGCCCAAGGCTATCGAGATTTTCGGTCTCCCCGGATCCACGCCGGCAGAAGACCGCCATTCCGGATTTGTGAATGAATTTATATCTCAGGGCGGTATATTGCTGGCAAGCGAGCCGGGAAACTGGAACAAGGAAGATGCCATACCGCTTGTAGATTCGCTTCTAAGGGTTTACAATGATGTGGATCTTATATTCGCCCATAATGACAGGATGGCTATAGGAGCGTCGGAAGTGGCTTCAAAAGCAGGAAGGAGAGACATAAAGATAATAGGTATAGACGCCGCTCCGGAAATCGGTATAAAGGCTGTGACGGATGGTGTGATAGATGCCACATTTCTTTATCCCACGGAAGGACATAAACTTATCCAGACCGCTTTGCACATACTTAAAGGAGAACCGTATGATAAGGAGACTTTGATCCCGGTATCGTCAGCCGTAGACAACACCAACGCCGATATCCTGTTGCTCCAGAATGAGACTCTCAATGCAGAGACCGGAAAAATGAAAGTCTTGAAAAACCGTATCGATGACTATTGGGCTCAACATTCGTCGCAGACGTTTCTTTTTTATGCCAGCCTCGTCATCCTCGTGTTGCTTAGCGGCTTCCTTTTCCTCCTGTTGCGTACGTTCTGGATGAACAAGCGTCATCAGTCTGTCCTTCTTGACCAAAACAGGCTGCTTGAGGCGGAGAGGGACAAGCAGAAAGAACTGAACCGGAAGCTGGAGGAAGCCACGCAGTCCAAACTTATGTTTTTCACCAACGTAAGTCATGACCTGCGTACGCCTTTGACATTGATATCAGAACCTGTGTCGCAACTGGCGGATGCCCCCAATCTTACGCCGCAGCAACATGCCTTGATGAAAATAGCTGATAAAAACGTCAGAATACTTCACCGTCTGATCAACCAGATACTCGATTTCAGGAAATATGAGAACGGGTTGCTGAAACTTCATCTGACAGAGATAGATTTCAGCAAAGTTGTGGCGGACTGGATGGATTCTTTCAGGGAGATAGCCAGAAAAAGGGATATCCGATTCCATCTTGAGACACCCTCCGGAATAGATCAGGTGAATATGGCAGTGGATGTAGAAAAGCTTGAACGCGTGTTTTTCAACATTGTCTCCAACGCTTTCAAATACACAAGAGACAACGGCGTGATCACTGTCTCTTATGCGTTGAGCGATAATAATCTCATATTGAAGGTAAGCGATACCGGCGAGGGTATAAGCGAACGTGATCTCGGAAATATATTTGACCGCTTTTTCCAGGTGGAACGCGTGCATCCCAAAGGCTCCGGCATAGGATTGTCACTGGCAAAAGCTTTCGTTGAGCTTCACGGAGGCAAAATAAGTGTGGAAAGTGAAGTCAACAAGGGTTCCGTGTTTACTGTGGCGCTTCCCGTGATTCATGTGGCGGAAAAGGTAGAGAATGTCACAAAAAATATAGGAGCCGACACAGTGGAGTCGGAACTCGGTCAGATAGAGGGAGCCGCTGATTTTGATCAGAACAAACCTGTGCTTCTTGTGATAGACGATAATGAGGACATACGCCGGATGGTGGGTGAACTTATGGGTGACGAGTACAATATAATAACAGCCTCAAATGGTGCCGAGGGAATAAAAAAAGCTGCGAAGCATGTGCCTGATCTTATTATATGTGATGTAATGATGCCGGTCATGGACGGGCTTGAATGTTGCCGCAGGATCAAGGAGGAGGTTTCCACTTCACACATACCGGTGCTGATGCTGACGGCATGTTCGATGGATGAGCAGCGTGCGCAGGGATATGAAAGCGGTGCTGACGGCTATCTCTCGAAGCCGTTCTCGTCTCAGGTTCTCAAATCGCGTTGCACCAACCTTATAAAAAACAGGATGCGCATAAAAGAGGTGTGGGGAAATCCTATGGCTGCCACCGTGTCTGCGCCAAAGACAGAAAAGAATGACAAGAAGCAACAGGTATCAAAGTCTTTGAAGGTGGAGAATGCTTTTTATGCGAGGTTTCTTGAGATTTTTGATACGGAAATGGGTAATGCTGATGTGAGTGTCGACAGTCTCGCGTCTGAAATGGGTCTTGAGCGAACGCAGTTTTACCGTAAGATAAAGGCACTTACCAACTATTCTCCGGTAGAGCTGATGCGTACGCTCCGTCTTAAGAAAGCGCGTACCCTTGTCACCGGGTCAGACAAGACGATAAGCGAGATAGGCTATGAGGTCGGATTCTCTACTCCGGCGTATTTCACCAAATGTTACAGGGAGGCATACGGAGAGACTCCTACAGAAACAAGGTCAAGACTCGGCGGAAGCTGACCGGAAACTGACCGGAAGTGAAATTTGCGCTTCATGGATTTCCATCATTTTATGACCGGATTCCATGGGGCGTTTTTTTGAGACCGTAACGTCAGATTTTAATTTTTTCAGCTTTTTTTTGCACAAAATTGATGTGCGATGATATAAATGTTGCGTAATTTATAAAAAAACGTGCTTGCAATGAATTTTGATAGTACAGACAACATGAATTATATATGCCGGATTCTCCAGATGTTAATTTTGCGACAGGAATTTTAACCAAAGCTAACATAACATGAAAAAAGGAATCCTCAGCGCACTCATGATCCTATTTATGTCGGTCATGATGCAGGCACAGGAGATCACTGTGCAGGGAAAGGTGATTTCGCGTGTGGACGACGAGCCGCTTATCGGCGCGTCTGTGATATGTGAAGTCACAAAGAAAGGAACGTCAACGGATATTGACGGAAGTTTTACACTGAAGGTGCCGGAAGGAGCGTTGTTGAAAATATCTTATGTGGGATATACCTCTGCCGAAGTCAAGGCGGCTCCCGAACTGACGGTATATCTTGACGAGGATGCCGGACTGCTCGACGAACTTGTGGTGGTCGGCTATCAGACGGTAAGGAAAGCAGATCTCACAGGTGCGGTGTCTGTGATGGACTTGAAAGATCCCCTCAGTGAAAATTCCGGAAATATCATGAGCTCCATGGCAGGGAGACTGCCCGGTGTGAATGTAGTTCCTGACGCCGCTCCAGGCGGGACCGGCTCTATCCGGGTGAGGGGTATGTCGACTGCAAACTCAAGCAACGACCCCCTTTATGTGATAGACGGTGTGCCTACCGACAATATCAATATAATAAATCCAGGAGATATCGAGACAATGCAGGTGCTCAAGGATGCGGCTTCCGCATCTATCTACGGATCACGTGCGGCAAACGGAGTGGTCATAATCACTACCAAGCATGGAAAAGGTGACAAAATGACGATAAACCTGAATTATGCACTGAGCGCCCAGACGGTGGCTAAACGCTATAAAATGTTGAATGCCGAACAATGGGGGCAGGCATATTGGATAGCGTCGCGCAATGCCGGAATGGAACCGTCGATCCCGCTTTATGGCAACGGAGACGTTCCCCATCTTGTGGAATATGTCAACGGCAATACAAATTTCCCGACAACCGACACCGACTGGCAGGATCAGGTCTATCAGACTGCATGGACCAACAACCTCACCGCCTCGGTATCAAACAATACGGAAAAGGGAGCAGTATTGTTCTCCATGAACTATATCAATCAGACAGGCAATATCATATCTTCATTCTATCGTAGGTATTCCGCACGTATAAATTCGCGGTATGATTTCGGCAAATATATCACGGTAGGAGAAAACCTTGTTATAGCGAATTGGAAAAACAGAGGTGTGGACGTGGCCGGCGACCGAGGAATCCCGTTCACTGCCATGAGCCAGCATCCCGCACTCCCGGTACGTGGAGTCAACGGGGACTGGGCACGGCCTCTCGAACTTATTGGCTCGGATCTCGCCAATCCTGTGCAGCTCATAGACAACGCCCGCGACAATGACCTTTCAAATTGGAGGATACTCGGCAACGCATATCTTGAAGTGAAGCCGGTGGACGGTCTTGTACTTAAGACAAATATAGGAATAGAGCACAGCCAGTATTTCAACAATATGCTCGGCCGCAGAGTAAATCCCGGGGATGTGAACAGTATGAGTTCAGTTTACGGTCAGGGAGACACCTGGACATGGACCAACACGGCAAACTACAACAAAACATTCTCCGACAGTCATCATCTCATGGCACTTATAGGTTCGGAGGCGATAGGATATACTTTCAAAGACCTTTCCGCATCACGTGAGGATTACATGTTTGAAGACACTGATTTCATGCAGATCGGCGCGGGATCAGGCACCCGTAACAACGGAGGCGGGAAAACCCAGTGGAGTGTCTTCTCTCTGTTCGGCAAGATCGATTATAATTATTCCGACCGTTATCTGGCATCTTTTACAATACGAAGGGATGAAAATTCCAGATTCGCGAAGGGGAACCGTTCGGGTGTGTTCCCGGCTTTCTCTCTGGCATGGCGTCCTTCCGCAGAATCTTTCTGGAGTGGAAACACGGTGCTTACAGACATTAAGGTGCGTTATTCATGGGGTCAGAACGGCAATGCCAACATTCCGCCGCTTTATCCATCCTATTCCACATATATCTACAACACCGGGAACGGCGCATATGATATCTCAGGAACAAATTCGCAGACCACACCGGGCATAACCCTCGCTTCTTCCGGCAATCCGGATCTCAAATGGGAGACCACAACCCAGAACAATATCGGTGTCGATCTCCAGTTTTTTAACGGGGCTGTGAATCTTACGGCAGATTATTATATCAAGAAGACCACTGATATGCTCACTATCCCGCCCGCGCTGGATGTGGCGGGAGAGAATGCCGCCATATGGCTCAATACCGGCAGCATGCGCAACAACGGATGGGAAGTGTCGTTGCAATATGTCAGTCCTTCTTACGGAGATTTCTCATGGAACGGCTCACTGAATGTCTCTCAATATAAAAACAAACTTCTCAATCTCAATTCAGTCCAGAAGTTTATCGGCGGCGATGTCCGTCTGATTCCCGGAGAAGCAATGGGCGTTTATTACGGTTATGTGTGTGACGGTATTTTCCAGAATGAGGCAGAAGTCGCCAACCATGCCCGTCAGACCGGGGCGGCTCCCGGACGCCTGATCTACAGGGATCTTGACGGAAACGGAATCATTGATGATAACGACCGCTGCATAATAGGCAATCCGAATCCGGAGGTTTCGTTAGGATTGAATCTCGCGTTTAAATATAAGGCTGTCACTCTTGACATGTTCTTTGCCGGAGATTTTGGGCAGGATCTTATCAATCACATGAAAAGGCAGCTGTATTCAATGAACTACGGCAATCTAACAACCAACAGAAGTGTGGATGTGCTCAATGCCTGGACTCCAGAGAACAAGAGTAGCGATATTCCTGCCCTCTCACTTACCGATGACAACAACGAAGCGAGATTCTCTTCATATTATGTGGAAAACGGATCGTATATGAAGATGAAATATCTGAAACTTTCGTATTCATTTCCTGAAAAGATTGCCAATGCTATCGGAGGAAGAGGTATAGATGTCTACGGACAGATCGAGAACGTGTTCACTCTCACGAAATATAAAGGGCTTGATCCCGAATTGCTCCCGGGGGCATACGGGTCACTCACTGACAACGGTGCCTATCCGCGTCCAAGAACATATACAATAGGAGTCAATATCCAGTTCTAAAAAATCAGAAAACAATATGAAATCTCTAAAACAATATATCAAAGAGACGGTCTTGATGACGGCGGCTGTCTCGTCAGGCTTCGCGTGCACGTCATGCGGCGATTTGCTCGACACAAAACCGCAGGGTCAGTTCACCGCAGGACAGATTGGGGAGGATGAGGCTTCCGACCTTATGACTGCCGCTTATGCCACACTCCTTTGTCATTATTTCGGCAACAACGAGTCGTTTGCCGGTCCCATCAACAACTGGGTCATAGACCTTCGTTCGGACGATGCCCTCAAAGGTGGCGACGGAGTTACCATGGAAGGCTATATGCATCAGCTTGAAATAGGCAATGTGCAGAGCGACAATGATGTCATAAATTTCAAATGGCGCAACAATTATTTTTCTATTTCGCGATGCAACACGGCGATCAAGGCGATTCTCGCGGCAGGTAGTCTTTCTGAATCGGCAAAAGCGGCGTATGTCTCGGAAATGAAAACGCTGCGTGCATACTACTATTTCGATATGTTCCGTCTGTTTAAGAAATTCCCTTATTTCGACGAGACAGTCGCAAATCCCTCTCAATGCCGTGCGGATGAATACAGCCGTGACCAGATAGCGGGTTTTATACGTCAGGATCTCAGAGATGCTTATGACAACCTTCCCGAAAGTCAGGAGCAGGTGGGCAGATTCAACAAATATGTGGCGGCATCTATTCTCGCGAGAGTAGATCTTTTCCTTTCCGAATGGGAAGAGGCTGAGAAATATGCCGGACTGGTGATATCATCCGGCAAGTATGAGCTTTATCCCAATTTTCTGGATATGTCGAAGCCGGAATATAACAACATGTATGAGTCTGTCATGGCGGTGCAGTTTTCTTCCGCCAATTCTCCGGATCAGTTCAATTTCAACAACTGTCTCAACTGCACATGGTCGGAAGGAAACCTTTATGGAAATGGAGATGATTTCTATCTTGCATCGCAGGATCTCGTGAACGCTTTCCGCACAGACGCCAACGGTCTTCCCTATCTTGAGGGGAATCAGAACTCCGAAAGTGTCCTTTCCGCCGATTATGAAGGGAATGTGGATCCGCGTCTTGATTTTACCGTAGGAAGGATCGGAATGCCATGGCGGTCACACATGTATAATGAAAGATGGTGCCGCAATCTTGAACTGTATGGTCAGTATTCCGGCAAAAAGCCTTATCCGGCGCCTGAGTCTCCTTATGTAAAGCCGGGTATTGTGCCATGGGGCGCCTCCTCTCTGAATTATATCATAATCAGATATGCCGACGTGCTCCTGATGAAAGCCGAGGCGCTGATAGAACAAGGCAAGGATCTTGATGAGGCGAGAAATCTCGTGAATATGGTAAGGGCAAAGGCGGCGAGGTCGGTAGATCCCCGGTATGAGCCGATAGATATCAATCCGCAGATCGCCAATTATGCGGTGGGACAATATTCCGCGACATCCTGGAATCAGGATTATGCTCGCAAGGCTGTGAGGCATGAGCGTCGTGTGGAACTCGCCATGGAAGGTCTCAGATGGTTTGACCTCCTGCGCTGGGGAACCGCCATCGAGACTGTCTCAAAATATTATCAGTTCGAGACAGCTTTCCAGCCATATTATTCTTCGGCAAGTCTTTCGGAAGATGAATTGTATTTCCCTATTCCACTCAACCAGAAAGACAATGCCGGCGACCTTTACAATTAACGAGTTATTCAAATTGATGCAGACGATATGAAATCTATATTAAGAAACGGTTTATTCGGGGTGGCAATCTCCTTTGCCTGCGCATTTACCTCATGTGGAGAATTTGAACCTACCGGCTATGATGCCGTTCCAGATCTGGCTACCGCCAACTCCCTCAAGGCGGAGGTGAACGGCCATACGATCAATGTGAGCTGGGAACTTCCTTCACGCGGAGATATATCTTCCGTGCTGTTTATAAAAAATGCTGACACATCCAATCCTGTGACACTCGCTTCCGACGCCACGTCAATTCAGGTGAAAGGTCAGCCAATGGGTGTGGAAGGTCTTTTCACGGTTAAAATTTGTTATGCCGACAGATATGTGTCGGATGGCGTTTCTGTCACGGCAGTCCTTCCCGTTGAAGAACTTCCGGGTGTAAGTGATCTGAAAAAAGAGATTTCCGGACGAACGGTTACCCTTAGCTGGTCATTGCCGTCGGGTGGGGATATAACCGGAGTGAGGGTGTTCCGTGATGGGAACACGGATGCCGCCATAACGTTGCCTGCAGGATCCACATCCTGCGAGCTTAAGGCGCAGCCTATGGATGTGGACATGACTTATACCGTTGAAGTGATCTATGATGAATATTATCCTTCTGACGGAGTGTCGATAACCGCAAAGGTTCCGTATATTGCTCCTAAAATGGGATACCTGCTTCTTGCGGAGAAGTGGCAGGATCTTCCGGATGATGACGAACGCGCGGCTGCTGAATGGTTCTCCGGTCAGGAGAATGCGGAGTTTATCCGTCCGTCGCAGGTGGCAGACCTTGACGCTGATCTTTATCCTGTGGTCTGGATAGAAATAGATCGTGTCGGGCTTCCTTTGGGATGGGAGAACCTTCCATCAGAAGTGACTTCTCCGGACGTGATCGAAGCCCTTAGGTCATATTCGGCAAACGGAGGCAGTCTTTATCTCGCCAATATGGCGACGCAACTTACGGTGCCGCTCGGAATGGTGCCTGCCGACATGGCTCCTACAGTATATGGCAACGGAGACGGTGGCACAGGCGATGACGTATGGGTGATCAATCCTTATCTCGGCTGGGATTTCAGGGATGGCAGTGACCAGGGGTTCTACGACCGCACGTCGCACGCAATCTTCAAAGACCTCGTATTGGAAGATCCTAACAATTATGGATATGACAACCTTCCCCTCATCGGTCCCGGTCAGCGTGAAGATCATAACTGTCTGTGGGATTGCAATATTTATGGCAGAGGCAACCAACCGGACGTAATAAGGAATTTCGAGGTCACAACCGGCTCCCTTGTACTCGCGACATGGGGACACGTAAGGGATCATTGCGTGGCGGGTCTGGTAGAGTTTTATGCCAACGGCACTCACGGCGCCTGCGTGGCAAATGGGTTCGCAGCTTATGAATGGAATCAGAACTCAGGACCCAATCCTTATAAACACAATGTGGAACAGCTCACAAAAAATATTCTTGATTATCTTAAATAACCGCCCATGCCACAGGACACCGTCTGAAACGGTGTCCTGTGGCATGCAAAATAAAAAAGCTTATAATGAGGAAAAAAGCACGAATATCAATTTTATCTGCTGCAATTTTGGCATCGTTTTCTTCTCATGCTGATATTGTGGCTCATTTTTCAATGGATGTCAAAGATGGCAGGATAGAAGAGACTGTAAGCGGCGACAAATTCGAGGTTGAAGGTAATTTTGTTCCGGAGAATGTGGCGGGTGCAGTGGGAAAGGCTCTCCGTTTTGACGGATATACCTCTCATATAAAAGGTGTGTTGGGAGACATTCTTCCCACCGGATGCCGGAAAATGACTGTGTCGGCTTGGGTGGCGGTGCCATGCTATCCTATAATACAACTTGACACTGACACTTCCGAAAAGACAGCGATATTGTCGTGCCTTGATGATAAGAACAAAACCGGGTTCGGGTTTTATCTTGGATTTGATGGAAAGTATTCTTTCCGGATGTTCATAGACGGCTGGCCTGTCAGCATCGATGTCGATTCGCCGTTGCCTACCTATTGCTGGAACAATCTTGTGGCGGTGGTCGACTGCGACTCCAAGACGGCGATATTATACAACAACGGTGAAGAAGCCGGAAGATCAAATGTGAACGGCAGCATCTATTTCGAGGCTTCCGATTTTTACATGGGACAGGGTGAAGAGTCAAGAATGTCAGGGCCGTTCCAGCTGATGTCGTTCAACGGATTGATAGATGACATCTCTGTATGGGACGAAGCTCTTGAAGTGGGGGAGATACAGGGCGTCGTGCCGGAAAACGAACCTGATCTTGATATCCCTGCATCCCGTTTTGCGGACGACATATTGCGTCCGAGATTTCACGGTATGCCTGCCGCAGGATGGACAAACGAATGCCACGGGATGTATTATTCGGATGGACGTTATCATCTGTTTTTCCAGAAAAACGGGGATGGCCCGTATATGGCGAGACTGCACTGGGGACATATTTCGAGTGAGAATCTATATGACTGGCGCGAAGAAAAGATCGCGCTGGCTCCAGGCGAATGGTATGACATAAAAGGATGTTGGAGCGGTTGTGTGTTTTCTGACGATGTTATTACCGGCGGGGTTCCGAACGCCATATATACGGCAGTGGATTATTCCAAAGCGATGATAGCGCAGGCAGCTCCTGAAGATGAGTCTCTTGACAACTGGACTAAACTCGGTTCCAATCCAATAATAAGCGGACGTCCGTCAGGATTGTCGGATGACATAAGGGATCCATATTTTTTCCGTGACGGAGACAACGCTTACATAATTGTCGGAACATCGAAAGACGGGGTGGGAGCCGCCACACTCCATCGGTATGATGTGTCTTCAGGGAGGTGGAGCAATAACGGAGACATGTTTTATACCGGAACGTCGCTGTCGCAGGATGGACGTTTCTGGGAGATGCCGAATATCACACGTATGCCGGACGGACGCTGGCTGTTCACAGCGACCCCTCTTGAGACAATGCAGGGGGTACGTACATTGTATTGGGTAGGGAATATCAGCAGCGAAGGAAAATTTGTACCTGATCCGGATTTTTCCACCCCCGGACTCGTCGAGATGAATTCAAAGGAAGGATTCGGAATGTTGTCTCCCACAATATATCAACATGACGGAAAGACGATAGTATTGGGTATCGTGCCTGATAAATTGGGCTCGGTGACTAATTGGAATCTTGGATGGGCACATTGCTATTCGTTGCCGAGAGAATGGAGTCTCGCCGGCGACGGTACCCTTTTGCAAAAGCCGTATGAGGGACTGAGCGGTCTGCGTACATCGGTGATGTATGCACGCGAAGGCTTTGATCTCGAAGGGTCAGAAGATCTTTCCCCGGTAGAGGGGAGGTCGGTAGAGTTGTGCGGTGTGTTTGAAGTAGGATCATCTCCGTTCGGATTCCGAATCTTCAAGAATGGCTCCTCTTCCGCCGACATCACGTATGATCCCGCCTCGGGTGAGCTTGTGGCTGATTTCAGCCGGATACAGAGACTCGTGAATGACGGAGGGGTATATGACGGGGTGTATCGGTGTCCGCTCCAGGAAAAACCGAAGTCGGGAGATGATTTAAAAATCAATGTATTCATAGACCATTCGATATTGGATATATTTGTCAACGACAGATATGCCACATCGATAAGGGTGTTTCCCACAGACAGTGATGCCGACGGAATAGAGGCTTATGCCTTATCACCGGTAAAGGTAAAAGATCTGAAGGCGTGGATTCTGGATGTGGACAGTGGCTCTTCAGGCATAAATCAGGTGTATGGAGATAATGGCTCCGGTGGCGCCAAGAAAGTCGATGTCTATAATCTTTCCGGAATAAGGCTGCGTTCCCAGGTTGATTCCGGGTCAGCGACGGAAGGTCTTCCTGCCGGAATCTATATAGTAGGAGGACGCAAGGTGATTGTGGATAGCATTTGAGCGTGGGTCTTAAAACGTATGCGGGATTTTGTCAAAATGAAGAGACAAGATCCCGTTTTTTTATGTAATTAATTTGACTGTCCGGGATAAAAGAATTATTTTTGCAGAGCAGTTTATGACAATCAGAGACTTCTGTACTATATGAAAAATTCCAATATACTTTCATTCATATTATTTATATTTCTGACAGCTATTTTTTCTCCCGGATGTGGAAGAGGCAGCCATAAAAAATTCAGAGTCGGGGTGTCACAGTGCAGTGATGATTATTGGCGCTCAAAGATTAATGAAGATATTCAGAGGGAGCAATTGTTTCATGATGATGTGGAGATCGAGATAAGGTCGGCAGATAATGACAACGTCCGCCAGGAGGCAGATATCCGATATTTCATGGACAACGGTTTTGACCTTATAATCGTGTCGCCCAATGAGGCGGCTCCTCTGACACCTGTTGTCAGCGAAGCTTTCAAAAAAGGGATACCTGTCGTGACGTTCGACCGCAGGGTGGAAGGCGATGATTTCACAGCCCATATGGAGGTTGACAATTACGAACTTGGAAAGTCAGTGGCACAGTATGCCTGTTCTCTGATAAAGCACCCCTTAAGGGTTATAGAGATTCAGGGCAAGAGGAGCACCTCTCCCGCTATAAGACGGCACGAGGGTTTCATGGATGAGATTCAAAAGTATCCCCATGCGAGTGTTTTGGCGAGTCCGGAGGGTAACTGGAGCGATATAGAGGCGGAACGTCTCACGGATTCATTGCTTGAGATATATCCTGAAACCAATCTTATATATGCACATACAGACTTTATGGCTATTGGGGCATCGAAAGCAGTGGATAGGGCAGGAAGAAATGATATATATATCATTGGAATCGATGGGTTCCCCGACGATGGAATCCGAGCTATAAAGGAGGGGAGAATGACCGCCTCTTTTCTATATCCGACAGAAGGGGAACGGATTTTGAGAATAGCTATGGCAATTCTCAACGGCGAGAAGTATGAGAGGATCACGCAGGTGCCGCCATTGTCGGCGGTTGATAAAACCAATGCGGATATCATCCTGTCACAAGACTCGCTCCTCACAAGCGAGACCGCAAAAATTAATCTCTTGCGAAGTCAGCTTGACGAATATTGGAACCGTCACTCCATGCAGACTCTCCTGTTGTATGCCGTTATCGTGATCATGCTTCTTCTGGGAGGGCTGATTTTTGTATTGCTGAAGACAGTAAATTCCAACCGCAGGCACCAGAAAACGCTGGAACAAAAGAACACTCAGCTTGAGACAGAGCAAGAGAAACAGAAAATGCTTTATGAAAGACTTGAGGAGGCGACACGGTCAAAACTGGTATTCTTTACAAACGTGAGTCATGACCTCCGGACTCCGCTGACTTTGATCTCAGGACCTGTTGAACAATTGGCGGAAGCTGATTATCTCACGCCCCGCGACAAATCGCTGATGCTTATGGCACGTAAGAATGTGAATATTCTCGGCAGGCTTATAAATCAGATTCTTGATTTCAGGAAATATGAAAACGGCAAGACTGATCTTGTCCTTTCAGAGGTGGATCTGCCAAAGTTGATCGAAGAATGGGTCGAGGCTTTCAGGGAGATGGGGAATAAAAGAGATATAAGGCTCGTTTCAGACATCTGCCGCTCCGGTTCGGGAATGACAGCGGTGGATGTGGAGAAGATGGAAAGGGTCTTTTTCAACCTTATGAGCAATGCTTTCAAACATACACCCGACAACGGGGTCATAAAAGTAGCATATTCAACTGACGGAAGTTCTGTTTATATTTCAGTGAAAGACAACGGGGAAGGGATATCCAAAGAGGACTGCGGCAGGATATTCGACCGCTTTTTTCAGGCGGATAAGGAAAGACCGAAAGGCTCGGGAATCGGTCTTGCATTGACAAAGGCATTTGTGGAACTGCATGGCGGCATGATATCCGTGGATAGCGAGAAAGGTCGCGGGAGTGAAT
>JAIDJJ010000199.1 GCA_029052265.1 Muribaculaceae bacterium | reverse complement strand
CCATTACATTGGGATTGCCTGCCTTTCCTATACCGGCAATTTTTCCATCTTTGACACCGACATCCGCCTTAATCACTCCTAACAACGGATCAAGTATTGTGACATTGGTAATTACGAGATCAAGGCTTCCAGCATTTTCTGTACATTCGTTCGCAAGACCCATGCCGTCGCGAAGAGTCTTGCCACCTCCATAAACCACCTCGTCGCCATATGTTCTGAGGTCTTTCTCTATCTCGACATATAAATCTGTATTGCCGAGACGAATCTTATCACCCACCGTGGGGCCAAAAAGATTATTATATTCTTTTCTTGATATAGTTGCCATATCTGAAGTGGACTTTATTGTTTAACGTTATTGGTATATTCGGCTTCCTCTTGTTCCTCAGGTTCCGATTTAAAACCATATTCCTTCATGCGACGTATCGCTTCAGTATTTTTTGGAAAAAATGTAGGGGTATCTTCTCCCCCGGCATAACCGTTGACAAGATCGTTGAAACCTATCACTCGTAATTTCCCGGAATATTTCACAAGTTCCACCTCTTTTTCTTAGCACGGCTCAAACCTTATAGCAGTAGTAGCGGGGATATTAAGATGATAGCCGAATGCTTTCGGCCGATCTAACTCCTTATAGCGGTTCACTTCAAAAAAATGGAAATGAATGCCTATCTGGACCGGACGGTCTCCCGTATTGCGAACTCTCAATTTTACTGTGCTCCTGTTCACATTATATTCTATTGGCTCATCTCTAAGAATGACACCTCCCACAGCTACAGGCTCTGTCGGTGAAAATCCGGGTGTATTGGGATATGCTATGTCTGGAACGCCTTGATAAACTCCATTAGGAGTGACATAGCCGGATTTATTGCTTGCTTGATCCATTATATTCAATAATTAGTGGTTTGATTGATAAATTGGTCAGATTAAGGTTATCCCATTTTTATGGCAAAGGGCCACTGATAATTGAGAAATTTACTTTATCGGATGGTGAATGCTGACAAGACGGCTGCCATCGGTGAAAACTGCTTCCACCTGAAGCAATGTGATCATATCTGCAACGCCATCCATTACCTGATCTTTTGTCAAAACATTGGCGGCATCGTGCATGACCTCCTCCACTGTCTTTCCTTCTCGTGCTCCTTCAAGTGCGGCACTTGTGATATATGCCACCGACTCAGGATAATTAAGCTTCAGACCTTTCTTTAGTCTTCTCTCCGCTATGAGACCTACCATCAGCAGAGTCAGCTTGTCTTGTTCTTTTGGGGTAAAATGCATGGGTAAATAATTTGATATTAAAATTACAACGACCGTTTCGGTCGTTTGCAAATTATAACAAGCTTGATTTTATATTTGTTTATAGTATGCAAATTACTGACAGCATTATTTATTTCCAATGACAAAGCGACACACTTGTGTGAAGTCATCCACAGGATACCACATGTAGAATTTCTGTACTATGGTTTTAGAGTATGTTTAGTTTTAACCCAATTTAAACATTAAAGAGCACACAAAACCCTCAATCAGAGTGTTGAAAGGAGAAA
>JAIDJJ010000198.1 GCA_029052265.1 Muribaculaceae bacterium | reverse complement strand
GTGGTAAGACTCCGGGATGAGAAGATAACCGCCGACACGCGCCTTACGGCTGATTTGCCATATATTATTTTTGATTCGCTGACGGTGGAAAAAGGAGCGACACTCACGATTGATCCGGGGACAAGACTGCTGTTTCATGACGGTGCGTCTCTTGTGGTGAGAGGCTGTCTGAATGCTGTCGGGACAGTTGACCGGAATATCGATTTCAGGGGGGACAGGATAGACGATGTCCTTCCCGGTGTCAATTATGATATAATGTCCGGTCAGTGGAAAGGTGTCAGGATAGGGGCTGATTCTTTCGGCAACAGGATGGAATACGTCGATATGCGGTCATCTTCCGAAGGGCTGAAGGTGGATTCTTGCGGCGATATCGCCCGGCAGAAACTTACTCTGGTCAATTGCTGGCTTCATAATTCGTCTACTACTGTATTGGAATCGCTGTATGCCAAGGTGGATGCTTACGGCTGCTGTTTTTCGGAATCGCCGTTGGCTGTTGTGAGTCTGACAGGTGGTGAACATAAATTTGTGCAGTGCACGATTGCCAATAATTATCTGTTTTCGGCAGTGACGCAGCCTAACCTGTCGCTTTATCATTGTAATGGCAATGAGGATGCCGGCACCGGGCATATGGATTCGTCGGCACCTTTGATGAGAGCGTCGTTTGAAAATTGCATAATATGGGGAATTGGAACCGCGATTAATACCGGAGATCTCTCCGGCTCGGAAGTATATTTACGCAATGTGTTGCTCAGGGCTGACGGAAACGACGATGACCACTTTATAGATTGTATCTGGAACGAAGATCCGTTGTTTCTGACAGTAAGGAACGACTACTACTTCAACTATCGGTTGGAGCCGGACTCTCCTGCATTAGGGCGGGGCAATCCGGAGTATGTCACGCCTGTGTGTCTTTACGACATGGACGGCATTCCCCGCCTGCCGGATTCCGGCTCCCTTCCCGCCCTCGGTGCCTATGCAAATCCTGTGCAGACAGGGAACGGGGACTGATATAAAATATAAAGGCTCGAACATGTAATGGCAAATGGTCGAGCCTGTATTTTTTTGATATAATTTTCAGAAATTATCTGATGAGTATCTTTTGTGTGCAGTTATGCGTTTTGACTATATATATTCCTTTATTCAATTTTACATCTTTAATCAGCCCCTTGTGCAATAAGTTTCCGTCGGTAGAATATATCGATACGGGTTCATCCGTGTCGATTTCAATGTCGGTTACCCCTGAGTCTGAAGAAAATCTGAACTGGAGATCGCAAATATGAGGCAACATCTCAAATGAGAAAGAATTGTTGTCCAAGTCTTCTGACTTGAATGAGATATAATGGGTGTCAGGAAATTCATAATAGGAAAGGATTGCCTCATCAAAAATGAAACCTTCCGATGGAATTACAGTCACATCCACCTTGTCCCCTTTATGGAAACATTCTCCATTTATCTTGATTTCTCCTACTGAAATATTAGGATCCTCCCACGTTCCTTTGATAATGGTAGATCCATACTCGTTTTCAGCATTAGAAGGATAATCACCTGATATCCTTAGCGGATATAGATTATTCCCCGAAAGGGTTGGAAACCCGTTTTCTCCTGTTACCCAATTTTGAACTATATCTAAGGTTGACTTGCTTATTGAAAGAGCATTTTTATTGAGCAACTCCAAGAATTCTTCTGATTTTAGATATGATTCAGAGACTTGTTCAGTTTTATTGGAAACCTCACAATAAACTCCATTTCCTGGAACAAATGAATATGAGTTGGTGAGGAATTTATCATCATCTCCAAAATACTCGGTTAAATAATCCACAATTTCTAATCCTGCATTATGCGTCTTGGAAAAAATAGTTCCAAAGTTATAACTGTTTATAATTCCGTTATGATATCCGCATCCAATTAGAGCCCCGAGATGTACCGTATTACTGCCTATTAAAGGAGCATATAGCTCTGAATCAATGTTTCCATAGTTTCCTGAATTAATAACTCTTCCATATCCTGCGATACCTCCTATCTCAGAAGAAAATCCATATCCAAGAGATTCACTACCTTCTCCTTTTACAAAAATATTGCCTTTGTTAATACATGCATCAGCACCTCCTTTACCGACGATTCCTCCTACGGTGGCGAATACTCCATACATGTTAATAGAGCCAAGATTCACACAATTGGTGGCATTTCCAAAACCAGAAATTCCTCCGAGAAATGAATCTGAATCGGATTTTATCGATATAGAGCCGTCAAAAGTACAATTCGTAACATTTCCATAGCCTGTCACACCTCCGGCAGATATTTGCGTGAATAAATTTGAAGGTAAAAATTCAATTTTAGATTCTACTTCGATATCATGGATGTCTGCATAGGCTATCCCCGCCAATGTCCCAATGTGTACCTGTAGGTATTTTTGGGGAAGCAGGTCATTCATTGAGATAGTTGCCCCTATAATTTTCAAATTAGATATTTCAGCATACTTTCCTTCCGTTACTATTTCAATATTTCCGAATAATCCTATTGCAATAGATGTATAATTATTTAACTCTAAGGTTGAACAATCAATGTCTAATCCATAAATGACATGATCGTTACCATTAAAATGTCCTCGAAATTCAGCGATAGGATGCCATTCTCCGTCAGAATTAGCATTTCTACCACGACCGTTCCCTATAGGGATCCAAAGATGTCCGGATAGGTCGATATCTTCAGTTAGCGAAAGGGTTTTGTCTGAGAAATCAATAAAATCGTGATTGACTAAATAAGCCACTCCAGCCAATTGTTGAGGTGTCGAAATTGAGTATTCATCGGTTTCGGGGGAATACCAGGAGATATCGTAATTGTTGGCATCTGTCCAAAATGATGCAGCTTCGAGTCGTGATATGGAAACCAGCAAAAGCATTAGAACCCCAATAAATTTGACAATGGGTAAATTTTTGTAAAAATGTTTCATAACCGTTAAGTTTTACAAGTATTTATAGACACAAAAGTAATATATTTTTATGAATAATTATAGTTATGTCAAATTTATTTTTAAATGACTCAATAATTTATCGGCGGGGGAA
>JAIDJJ010000197.1 GCA_029052265.1 Muribaculaceae bacterium | reverse complement strand
ATGCTTTCTATATTGGGAGCCGCTTAAAGTAATTTGCGCACTTTTGTGATGTAGACGTCCATACTCCTTGCATTGAAGTAATTGTCGTCAATCCAAATTGATTTGAGTGCGAAATTGCGCTCAAGGATTTCATTTATATGAGAGCACAACAGTGCGAGCAACTCAGATTCTTTAGTGGTGAGCTTCTGAGTCTTGTCATCGGCTATAAGCACCTGCTTCTGTGTGTCGAATGTGTATTTGCCGATTTTGTAGAGTGTAATTTCCTTATCTTTCTTCCCTTTTACGCGACGCAGAATGGCACCGATACGGAATACCAGCTCCTCCATGGAAAACGGCTTTGTGATATAGTCGTCAGCACCGAGCTTGAACCCTTCGAGCACATCCTCTTTAAGCGCTTTGGCGGTAAGAAATATGATTGGCACCTCACTGTTAACATTCCTGATTTCCTGGGCGAGCGTGAAGCCATCTTTTTTCGGCATCATTACATCGAGCACACACAGGTCGTATTTCCCTTTGAGAAATGCCTTATATCCCTTTTCTCCATCCGGATAGAGGTCGGCATTGAATCCCTTTGCCTGCAGGAACTCTCTCAGAAGCATTCCGAGATTCTCGTCATCCTCGCATAGCAGTATTTTCAACTTGTCGTCCATAGCATTCTATAATTAAATATTTATTTGTTCTTATTTCCCAGACCCTCCCTCATTCCCGTCAGGAATCAGAGGGAGGGTGATTATAAAGTCGGAGCCTTTCCCCAATTCGCTTTCCGCCCTGATGGAACCGTCGAATATTGTCACCATCTTTTTGACATAAGCGAGACCAAGCCCAAACCCTTTCACATCATGACGGTTGCCGGTAGACACACGGTAAAATTTTTCGAAAATTTTCTTAAGGTCCTCTTTCTTAATACCGATTCCGTTGTCGCTTATGCGGATTTCAAGCCGGCTGCCATCAATGTCGCGGGTAGTGATTTTCAGATGAGGCTCCGTATCTTCGCGCATATATTTCACAGCATTGTCAAGAAGATTGTAGATTATATTGGTGAAATGCATCTCATCGACACTGATCATGGCATTTTCAGCATCCAGACATGAACTGATAGAGCCTCCGAATTTTTCCACCTTGATTTTAAAGGTGTTCACCACGTTCTCTACAATCCTGTTGGCATCCACTTCCGTAAATTTCAGTGCGCTGCTGTCAGAATTGTCGAACACCGACATCTGGAGCACTTTTTCTACCTGGAACCGCAGTCGTTTTGTCTCATCAGCAATCACATGTGGCAGATGCTTTAGACATGCCGGCGCTTTATGGATTGAGTTGTGGTTAAGAAAAATCGAGGGAAGAGAAATTGTTGTTATAGGTGGGGTTTGGAGATTGGG
>JAIDJJ010000196.1 GCA_029052265.1 Muribaculaceae bacterium | reverse complement strand
ATAACGACTGAATGAAGGCTTAAAACAAGCCAAAAAGACTTCTAAAGATTTCTTAATGTTAAAAGTAAACATACTCTTAGTTTTGAGCAAACATTTTTGCAAAATTAGGCAATAAATTTTAAATATGAATATTTTTCCCTAAATTTGCATGATTTATGGAGTATAAAAGCAACTGACCTTGACTATTTGTCAGTTTGTTTTATCCTGAATTTAAACAGGGTATTTGGCATGCGACAAAAAGCCTTGAAACAAAAACTTAATTATTTAAATTTATGAGTAGCCGCCATATCTTATCTGTCTTTGCAATCGCGGCAGGCACAGCTGCAATGTCAGCCTCTGACCTCGTCTCTACCGAACCTGCCGAACAACTGTTCAATATCGGCATCAGACTTGGAGTGAACGCGTCAAACCGCACTTTCAGCAAAGATTATTTCCAGACATACAATGTCAACAGTTGGGGCACCGGTATAGATGCCGGCATTGTACTCAACCTTAACATGAAAGAATTTTTCTCCATCCAGCCCGGATTCTTTTTTGAATCAAGAACAGGAAACTATTCTTATGTACAGGATTATATCAACCAGCAGAATGAAAAGGACAGCTTTTCTCAGATGGGTCATGCACGCACATACAATTTTGCAGTGCCGGTGATGCTTTCATTCCGATTCAACATCGCGGACAATCTTAAATGGCTTGTGGAAGCCGGACCTTATGTACAATTCAAGCTACACTCCACAGACTCCGACAAAATCGAGGTTATCAGACAGCAGTCGCCATCTCTTCCGGTTTCTATAGAGACTGCGAAAAGCAATTTCACAGACTTTGGAGTTAAAATGGGTACCGGAATTATGCTCAACGACCATTACTCTTTCTCCATCCATTATATGGCTGGCGGATCAAATGTTTGGAAAGATCCATTTGAAGGGGGAAAGAACAAAGCCTGGACATTTACTCTCGGATATGATTTCTAAACATTACGAAATTATACGCAGAATAATCATCACCGGAGATATCTGGCTGCAATACTGATTATCCTTTCGGCATTTCGATCACTCCCTTCCTCAAAATCAAGCCGCGTCATATCAAGATCTCGCTTATACCATGTAAGCTGCTTCTTGGCATAGACGCGGGTATTTTTTTGTATCCTCGCTATTGCTTCATCTTTTGTAAATATGCCGTCAAACCAGGCGAACATCTCTTTCAGACCCACGGTGTTTAATGAATTTAACCGGCGCATGGGATAGACTCTTCTTGCCTCTTCCTCAAGCCCTGCATCCATCATTCGCAGCACTCTGCTGTTGATCCTTTCAAAAAGCTTTTCCCTCTCCCCGTCAAGACAAATTTTAAGACCCTCCAAAACCAGCTCCTGTT
>JAIDJJ010000195.1 GCA_029052265.1 Muribaculaceae bacterium | reverse complement strand
CACACAAAGCGTTGAAAAAACCGGACCGGTAGTGCTACAAGGCGACCTTTTCGCGGAGGAAGAAACTCCGGGAAATGAAGACTCCTGATGAGATGCCGCCAATAAACACTACAGTTCAACATGAAAAAAATAATTTCAAATATATCGGGAAAGTCACCGGGGAAACGGTTGTCTCGGCTAAATTCCAGCCGTGGACCAAGTCATTTCCCTGAGCTTTCTCACGGTTTTATTTCCGGAATTGGATATGCAGCCCGACGAACGGTTCTCATATGCCGCAGAAAATACGTGGCAGCCACATTCATTGTCATGCTACTATATTCTCTGATTCCAATTGAAATCCATCCGCAGACCGAATATGCCGGCACATATTCACCGGATTCCTGCACCTCCCGCCCGGTCACCGGAAGCTATTCCATGACAATCGGCAGCAAAAGCCTTCTTGCCACATATCTTTCTCCGCTCACTTATAGGGGCACATCTTTCGGACTTTTGGGGACATGGAGCAAAGCGCTCCCTTTTAATCCCCGCCATATGATAATGCATTTTGAAGGATCAGCGGCATTCGACAATCTCTGGAATCCGGCACGTACCGCAAAAATAATGGGCTTAAACGCAGGATTCAAATGGGGAATGTCTTGGAGAACCACACTCCCTCAAAAAATTCAGTTGACTGCGGGAGGATGCATAGATCTTGACGGGGGGGCATATTATCTACTTAGAAACGGCAACAATCCGGTACAGGCAATGGCTTCCGCCTCTGTCGACGCCAGGGCTTCTCTTAGCCGCCCGTTCAGAATCGGGACATTCAACTTTCTAATCAGCGATGTTGTCAATATCCCTTCACTGGGGCTGTTTTTTTCTCCGGAATATGGAGAGACATATTACGAGATATACCTTGGCAACCGTTCCGGACTGGTGCATACCGGATGGTGGGGCAACAACTTCCGCATAGACAATCTACTGTCTGTCACGATAGACTTCGGGAAGACCGCGGCAATTCTCGGATACCGTCTCAAAGCTGACACTCAATGGGCTAATTCCCTAAACACAAAAATTTTAACCCATTCTTTTGTGATAGGAATAGTACCCGGAGGAATAGGTCTGAAAAAACGCACAGTAAAATTACCTTCTGAAACAATTTACTCCCTCTACTGATATGAAATATCCCCGCATAATTTATACCGTTGCCCTGATGATTTCCGGATTTCTGACATCATGTCATTCCGAACCGGAATACAAAGATGATATCTATGGCAATTTCGATGCGCTTTGGGATATTGTCGACAAGCGGTATTGCTTCTTCGAAGAAAAAAATATCGACTGGAAAGAGATCGGAGACTCCTACAGAGCACAGATCACTCCGGAAACCACTTCTACCGAACTATTTTTCATTTGTGCGGCAATGCTCGACGAACTTCGCGACGGGCACGTAAACCTCTCTTCCCGCTACAACACAAGCTACTATCGGAAATGGTGGAGCGACTATCCTCAGGATTTTAATCTCCGCACTCTCCAGGAGTTTTATCTTGATTTCAACTGGCTGTCCACAAGCGGTATAATCTATAAGCAGCTCCCGGGGGAAATTGCATATATGTATTATCCATCTTTTTCCTCCATGATAAGCGAAACCGCATTGGATTATATATTGGCAATTCTCCGCAACAGCCGAGGGCTCATCATTGATATCCGGGACAACGGCGGGGGGGCGCTGACCAATATACGGACCCTTGTCGGAAGACTTATAAATGAAAAAATGACTGCCGGATATATCGTCCACAAGACCGGACCGGGACACAATGATTTTTCCCGCCCATATCCCATTGAATATGAACCCGCGGAAAAAGGCAGGGTCATGTGGAACGGTCCTGTCGTGCTCCTGACAAACAGGTCTTGTTATTCGGCAGCAAATGATTTCGCTTCTGTTATGAAAAGCCTTACTAATGTCACTGTCGCCGGAGCCAGGACAGGAGGAGGAGGAGGTCTCCCCTTCTCTTCTGAACTGCCAAACGGATGGGCGGTGAGATTCTCGGCATGTCCGTTGCTAAATGCAGCCATGGAGTGTACTGAATTTGGGATAGATCCGGATGATGGATGCGAGATACATTCACCGGAAGAAGAACTGGCAAAAGGGAAAGACGCCATCCTGGAATTCGCAATCGGAATGCTGAAAGACCTGCCACTCCCGGAAGAGAAGGAGTAAGGGTTCAAGACCCGGAAGCGTAACTGAGAACCACGGGACTTTCCACATCCACCCCATACTCTTTTGCAAACCGCAAAATGGCGCGGGCGAGTTTTGGCTTCAGCTCCTCGGGGCAATAACGGAAATATGCTTCCGCAGCGCGTACGTGAGCGGCATCCGGCATCGGGTACTCTCTCCTTTCAGGCAGCCCGAAGACACTGTCGGGCAACTCTTTTTTCTCTTCATAACTAAGTTTGTCACTCATAATTTTGTATTTTTAATTCGATAATTGAAATACAGTTTAATATAATAACGTTTTAAAGGTATATCAGGATCAGACTATTGAAGTTGTCTAAACTTTTCTTTTACAAGATTTCGTCAGGTTTCCGAGGCAATTTTGTTTAAACACTTCATCGGGTTTGTTCATCTCCTGTTATCCTTTAAATAAAAAAAGAAAAACAATGTGGACTTTCAATCCTATTTTAAAATCAATCATCTGGGGCGGTGAAAAGATCGCTCCCTACAAGGGTATCAAAACCGATCAGACTACCATCGGAGAAAGTTGGGAAATATCCGGAGTGGAAGGTTCTGAATCGATAGTCGCTGATGGCGTCGACGCCGGACTCACTCTTACTCAACTTCTTGAACGATATGGTTCAAAACTCCTTGGCGAAAAAAATTATAAAAAATATGGCAACACATTTCCGTTGCTTATAAAGTTTATCGATGCCCGTCAGGATCTTTCTGTTCAGGAGAATCCAACAGATGAACTTGCCCGTGAAATAGGATCAAAATTCGGGAAAACAGAAATGTGGTACGTACTCGGTGCCGAGAAGGGCGCACGCCTTGCAAACGGATTTAACCGTGAGATCCAGCCTTCAGAATATGAGAGCCTTGTCGAGAGCGGAGAAATCATGGACGTCCTCAACTTTAACGAAATAAAACCCGGCGATACTTTCTTTATACCCGCCGGTCGTGTTCACGCAATCGGGCAAGGAGCTTTTGTCGCGGAAATTCAAGAGACATCCGACATCACATACCGTCTTTATGACTACAAGCGAAAGGACAAAGACGGGAATGAGCGCCAGCTTCATACCAAAGAGGCTTTCGATGCCATAAACTTCAATGATACGGAAGGGAAACCGGTGGAATATAAAATGATCCGCGATATCCCTGTAAATCTGGTTACATCTCCGTTCTTCACCACCAATGTGTGGCACATTGACCACGAAGTGATGCGCGACTATTCGGAATGGGACACTTTCGTGGCAATCATATGCACCAAAGGGAGCGCGACCGTGACAACCGACACCGACAGCAGAACCGTGAATGAGGGGATGTCTATCCTTATCCCCGCTTCATGC
>JAIDJJ010000194.1 GCA_029052265.1 Muribaculaceae bacterium | reverse complement strand
TAAAGTCATTTTTCAACATATTCCTATTATTAGGTTGCGTCTACACCTGTTTTACATCATGTGTAGACGACGGCTTAGGGTTTTCTTCCGATTTGAAAGACGGTGAGACCATCCTAAACCTGGAAGCGGCATTCTCCCCTTTTGCGGAAGGAAACCTTACCCGAACTTCTATGACTCCTCCGGGAAGAGGATTCAACAAATTGTCGGATCTTGTAATCCTTGTGTATGACAAGAAGGGGAATATTTTGCGGGATGAAAAAGGCAATAATTTTATCAAAGAAATCGAATTCGATCAAAAAGATGTTAAAGACGAATCCAGAGGGGATTCCGACACAAGCAACGATAAAGCACCCGCTGAATCCAACACCAAATCCTTAAAAAACATCCAGCTGAAACTTCCGTTTGGCGAATACTACATTATCGGCGTTGCCAACCTTGGTTCGTACAATGAATCAGGCACAATCAAATCTACATTCGACAAACTCACTACCGATTATGCAGATGACATCCAAACGCTTGATAAACTACGGAAAATAACAGTGAATTGGGAAGCTGACAATTACTGCAACAACCGTGAGATGCTGGGGTATTTTACCGATCACAATGCTTCCGCCCCGAGACATACAAGCACGTTCCCGACTGTCAAGGTAAACCGTCCCGGAATGCAACTCCGGGCATGGCTGCGCCGTTGTGCCTCCAAAATTACTATTGACTTTGACGGTAGTGCTCTCCGTGAGAACGTATATATCTATATCAAAGACGCACGGATATATGATCTTGCAAAAGATTGTACTCTCGGATTTGGCAAGTCTGGAGTAGACGATGAAGGAGGCACAAATTATAATAATGCCGTTTCCAAAAAAGAAGGTCTTTTGGAAAAAAGTGCAGACCATATAGACTATGGTGAAGGTGATGATTATACTTCGTGGCCCTGCATAACCAAAGGTACACCCTACATCATGGAAGGGGATGTGAAAAAAGATTTTCACACGCAGGATTCAAATGCCCTTTATTTCTATGAGAATATGCAAGGAGATGGGGAAGACCGCACACCTGTGCCCGATCTGAATGGAGGGGGAGTTTCCAACAACAATATAAAAGACGGCAAGGAATTCGGCACATATATAGAGGTGACCGCCCATTACCATTCAGACGCGGACGGCAACATCGCCGACTACGATATCAAATACCGTTTTATGATCGGTAAAAACGTGACAACAAACTATGATGCCGAACGCAACTATCATTACAAGCTAACACTCAAATTCCGTGGTAACGCCAATGAATATCATTGGCATATCGATTACAATGAGCCTGAAGGTTTCGACGTTCCCAATCCATGGTACGTATCGTATCTTTATAACCATAAAGCAATGTTGCCTTTTAAATTCACACCTGAAAAAGGTTGGAAAGTTACTAAAATTGAAGCTCAAATTGAGACAAATCCATGGTATGCAAGCACTATTGCAGAAAGTGAACTTAAAAATCCGAATGCAGTGATCAAGCCTATCATTCCTGATGGAGACAATGGGGATGCATATAATACAGAATCTGCATATTTTAAAACAAACAGCAATAATTGTAATGGTTTTTTGTCGCTAAGAGAAACGTCAAACGTTGTTATTACCGATAAAGATGCCAACAAGAACCACTTGGATTTTAGCAATTATGATGCAGGAGGGAAAGGGTATCAGGCAACAGGCATTCCAATAAACGCTGATTATTATTATGGTGATGGCAATTCCTTAAATGGAGACGCATACATAAAAAGAGATTCAAGAACGTATTACTTTGAAGGTGCTGATGGCTATCCGGATAGTAGTAATAAAGATGAAGAAAAGTATAGTGTCGTTAAATCAGGAGATCAACTCACTTTTAATATCCCACTTTTTACACGGGCAAAAGTGATGGTGAAACAAACCGGTTATACCGGTAATAATCCTTATGTCGGTTACCAACGAACTGCCAAATTAAAACTTATTGCGACGTTAGAAAAAGAAGGAGAACAACCAAGAACAGTAGAAGACAAAGTCAACGTTGTCCAAGTTCGGCGTGTGGTAAATCCTAAGGGTGTTTATAGAAGTGAAACTAATTTTTCATCGTTTCATGTTAATATGAAATGGCTTGCTGACGATCAAGCTCAAGTTTTCACACCGGTGATTTCCGAAGGTCCATGGATGGCAGAAGTGTTAGGGGATAAGAATTTTATTACCTTAAACGGAAGACAATCTATTTCAGGATCAACAAAAACAGAAATTGATTTTACCATCAAGTTCAATAGGATGAATACAAAAAAAATCAAGAATGCTGTTGTTCGTATCTTGTATCATAATTATACTTGTACCCATCTTATATTTGTCAGACAAGGTTATGATCCACAAGAAATAGCACCAAATGGAAAACAATTCCCTGAGGTTAATGGAAAACCTTCTGAAACCAATAATCCTACCAAATGGGGCACATTCAACATGATCAGCGAGGATTTAGAAGCGGATGATCCAAGAGACGAAGGTTCCTTGTTTAAATATGGAAATTCCACACAGCCGATAGATGCAATAAATAATGCATACAAAAGAGGGGGTAAGGAATTTTATACAATCCCCGCGGATAATGAGTTCGTTGATCAAAATCCATTATTTATAGCCAACAAAGATGGTGAAATTTCAGATAAAAACAAAGTTCATTGGACTAATATTACTGAAGATGTCTCAACCGGATTCAAAGGAAAGGGAAAAATGGACAATACTGCAACCATCAGAGATTTTGAGCAACTATATCTTACCGAAAATATACAGTTTGGATATGGTGTACTCTATGCAGATGGAGCGACTGAAACCCAAGAATCAGTCAATGATGCATATGGATACTACCGCAGGGATCCAGACCGTGGAAAAAAAGGGATGAGAGGAATGTTTGCATATTTCTGGAATAAACACGAGCCTGACAATCCTTATACCGGAAGAAGTGTATTTTTCCCAATTGGCAGATCAGGATTTGGACACCGTAAAGAGGGGATATATGTAAATTCTAAGGGAGATTCATTTAACAAAGAATCTTGGGCAAAACAAAAAATCGGATTATTAAGATATTCAGCAGGAAGATATGAACCCGCACCAGCGACATTCGGATATGTTGCTCCTCTTTTTGTGTCTTTATACCGGCGTCCAGGAGCAATCTATTGGGCACGGGAAACTGTTCCCAATAAGCAATACCTCCAATGGAACGGCACGGTGAGTACGGATGACACAGCATTTGGATTAGATATTAATTATTTTACTTTTGACGTAAATGCAATTAGTATTTCCAATATCTGTAATGGTAAAGACGCCTGCTTCGTCCGCACGGTGTTGAAATAAAGACAATTAACTGCAAAGCTACACCAAGCATTAAATAAATTTATTCATAATAGTTATTTTTGGATATATGATATGCTTCACCGTGAGGTGAGGCATATTTTATTTTGTCGGCAAGGGAGGGTGATGCAATTCATAATTCATAACCTTGAACCAATTCATAATCTTTTGGGAATGGATTATGGGAGAGATCAGGTTTGTTCGGGGTAGGTATAGCTGTGGGGTGTCTATC
>JAIDJJ010000193.1 GCA_029052265.1 Muribaculaceae bacterium | reverse complement strand
CATATTGCTTTCATTATCATTATGGGGTTGTGTGAATCAAGATGAAAGCGATGCGATTCAACTATATGTCTGCCGCATTTTTCAATCGCATTTGTGAACGACTTGCAACTTTCATCACTTACCGAATTAAACACCATACAACCTTCTGGACGGAGATATTTCGAAATCCGTTCTACCATTTCTTCCAGCCTTCCACCGTGTCCACCAATAAACACAGCATCAGGAGCGGGATATCGACTCAAATCACACTCCATGAAATCCGCTATAACACCCTCTATCCCTGGAGTCCCGAACCGGCGGCTGTTTTCTTCTATAAGTTTACGGGATTCTTCCCGACGCTCAAAAGCCACTATATCCAATTCAGGAAACTGTAATTTTGCTTCTATGGAAACGGAACCTGTGCAAAATCCGACATCCCACATGGTCGATTTCCCGAATAAATCCAACATGGCAAGCGACAACAGACGGACAGGCATTTTTGTTATCATATTGCTTCTCCCTTCAAGATGGGAAAACTTTTTTTCCGGGATGCCGAAAAATCGTTCCCTATTCTCTGTCATCTGTAGAATCACACAATTTGGGTTATTAAACACTGTCTTGACAACCTGTCTTAAGGGAAGAGTCCTGACAGTTTCCAAAGAATTGCCAAGACATTCTCCCACAGTCATACGGTAATTGTCGTAGCCATAATACAGCATCCTTTCTGCTATCTCTGAAGGTCCTTTCTTCCGGTCTGTCAGAATACCGATCTTCGATTGATTCCTCATCAATGCAACATCAAAATTTTTCCACGGACGCCCGGTTACCGACACACAGATCATATCTGAATAAGGGAGCCTCAGCTTGTGTGCAAGAAGCTGCAAGGAATTGAATGCAGGAAAAACTTCTATCTGTGCATCCGGAAATTCCCGTTGAAGCGTAACTGCATATCCGAAAAACAGTGGGTCGCCTGAGGCAAATACCACAATATCCGTGTAACGGGTGTATTCCTTGAATACATTTTCCAAGGGTACCGTTATATCAATCCAGACAGCCTCTGAAGGAAGCAAGTATGCCACAATCTCATGATGTCTCTTTCCTCCGGAAAACACCTTCCCGTTCTTAATAATCGAAGTGACTTCAGGAGGAAACCATTGTTGCCGGCTATCAGTAATCCCTATTACCTTGAAATTTCTTTCAGACATCTCTTCCTGGTTTTAACTGTTCAGCGTCTGGCCAGCATAGTATAGAATTGACTAAGGTAGCTGCAAGATTACTGCCCCCTTTGCGTCCTTCAACTATTATTTTTGGAATCTTCTTGAAGGGCTTAACCATGTGCTTGCTTTCACACACATGCACAAATCCGACAGGGGCGGCTATTATTCCGCAAGGTCTCGCCTTATCATTACGTATAAGTGAACAAAGTTCCATAAGGGCTGTAGGAGCGTTTCCAAACACAAACAATGCGTCAGGATGCTCCTCTACAGCAAGTCTTATTCCTGCCTGGGTTCTTGTGATTCCCTTTTCCTGTGCAAGTATGGCAGTCTCGTGATTATTCAGATAACATTTCACTTCGATGCCGAGACGTGTAAGGGCTCCTTTCCGTATGCCCGAAGCCGCCATTGTGACATCTGTGACGATAGTTCTCACTTCTCCTTCTGTCAATGACGAGAATATCTGTTCTACCGCATCTTTATCAGCCATTAGAATCTTTTCCATGTCGAAATCCGCTGTAGTATGAATAGCATGGAGGAGGGGCCATTTGATACCGAGCGGGATATCCGGATTTTCAAGTTCCTTCTCGATTGTCCTGAAGCTTTCAATCATAATTGACTGTCCTACGCCATTCTCTTCATCATTAGTCTGCGAATAATATCCACGCGGGGTGATGAAATAATCCTGCCACTGATATGACTGGGAGTTACCTATTATCACGACCGTAAACATATCCACATCTTCGGGATTGAAATCTGCTAAGGTAGTGATTTTTATTTCTTCACCATCCCGACCAGCCTGTCGCACATATCCAACGGGAGTTTTTGGGTCGCGCTCCTGAAGGAACAGTTCTTTTAAACGATATAGTTCCCAATAACGCCCCGTACTTTTCGGATTATACACCGCCGTGACAAAGTCTGCCGCTGCAGCCGCTTTGATTCGCTTCTCGATAACACTCCATGGAGTCATGAGATCGCTCAATGATATGACACAGAAATCATGACCTACCGGAGCACCCAACAGAGAGGCGGCTTTTTGAAAAGCACTGATACCTGGAATGACTTCCACATCAGCTTTGATTCCTCTCTCCCTAAGCATTTCATAGACCAACGGAGCCATTCCGTATATTCCGGAATCACCGGAACTGACCACACATACATCACGTCCGCCTTCAACTATTTCCAATGCTCTCTTTATGCGTTTGCGTTCCTGTTTCATACCGTTCTTCACTATCTCCACATTCTCTTTCAAGAGATGAGATATGAAAGGTATATAGCATGAGTATCCCACCACTATGTCGGCGGTCATCAATGCCTGGATTGCACGTGAAGTCATATCACCCTCATGTCCGGGACCAATCCCGATTACCGTTATTTTATTTCTCATTATTTCTTAATTTGCAATATAAGTTAAGCTTATCGAGTAGCATCTCAATAGAGAGAACCTCCTTCCCATTCAGCATGTAACAATTATCTGTAGTTTCTATCACCACATCGCAATCATCCGCATCCACAACATCGATCCCCTGTCGGGCAAGAGCCTTTTTCACCATATTGTACCTTGCACCTTCACCGATAAGCCTCACCGCCCGGTCAAGCTTATGACTGATTTTGAAAAGACCGCTCTCTCGGTCAAACTCCACCCCTTCCCGATAGAAATATTTGCTCATGTCATCATTGAGAGACAGATCTTCAGGAGTACCGATTGTAACCCCATGAGGCTTGTCAAGTAGCCACACCTTGTCTGCAATTTGTAGAGCCAGCTCAAGATCGTGGGTTGACAAAAAGACCGTCTTTCCTTTTTCTCTTGCAAGACGCTGAAGCAACTGCATGATCTCCACCTTACTCGGATAATCAAGGAAAGCAGTTGGCTCGTCTAAGAAGATGATAGGAGTTTCCTGAGCAAGAGCCTTGGCTATCATCACTTTTTGCCGTTCTCCGTCACTGAGAGTCTGTATCATCCGTCCTCTAAGGATGTCTATTCCAACAAGAGTTATCGATTCATCTACAATAAGGCGGTCATTTTCATTCATGCGCCCCCAGAAACCGGTGTAAGGACTTCTTCCCATCCCTACAAGTTCTTCCACCGTCATATTGTTGAGACTAAGCTTCTCGGTCAGGACAACACCAATAACTTTAGAAAGTTGGGCATCTGAATATTCCCCAAGCGGTTTTTGCTCAATAAATATTTCCCCTTTTATCGGAGACAGGAACGCCGTAAGAGTTTTCAATAAGGTTGATTTACCGGCACCGTTCGGTCCGAGAAGACACGTCAGTTCGCCGGAATATAACGATGCATTGATACCCCGCGTAATTACTGTTGCTCCTTTTTTTGAATTATATCCGGTTTCCAGACCTACTACCCGTATAGTCTCTTCTTTATGATTCATATC
>JAIDJJ010000192.1 GCA_029052265.1 Muribaculaceae bacterium | reverse complement strand
CATCCGAGCCAGTTTTATCTCCGTGGGGGACAAGGTCGATATCTCCTCCGGCGGCAGCTTCGGGAGAAATATGTCCGATTGAGAGACCTGATGTGCCTCCGGAGAATCTTCCGTCAGTGATAAGCGCACATTCTTTGCCGAGATGCTTGCTCTTAATGTAGCTTGGTGGGTAAAGCATTTCCTGCATGCCCGGACCACCCTTGGGACCCTCAAACGTGATAACTACAACATCCCCGCTTTTAACTTTGTCTTTAAGGATGCCGTCGACCGCCTCTTCCTGACTGTGGAAGACTTTGGCAGGACCGGAGAAGATAAAAATGCTTTCGTCTACACCGGCTGTTTTCACCACGCATCCATCTTTTGCTATGTTCCCTTTTAACACGGCAAGCCCACCGTCTTTCACGTATGCATGTTCAAAATCGCGGATACATCCTTCTGCGCGGTCAGAATCAAGATTTTTGAACCGGTTGTCCTGGCTTCCCATCACAGTAGTGTGGACATGTCCCGGTGCGGAATGCCACAGATTGCTTGCCTCCTGACAGAACCGGCTCCCTTCTATGGCATATTTTTCAATCGCCTCACCGAGGGTCATTCCGTCAACACGTTTTACCGACGTATCGATGAGACCTTTGCCGGCAAGCTGTTTCATGATAGACAAGATGCCGCCGGCGCGGTTTACGTCTTCTATATGATATTTATTAGTGTTGGGCGCCACCTTACAAAGCACAGGTGATTTACGTGACAATTTGTCGATGTCTTCCATCTTGAAATCCACTCCCGCTTCATTTGCTATGGCAAGAAGATGAAGAACCGTGTTTGTGCTTCCACCCATGGCGATGTCGAGAGCCATTGCGTTGAGCATCGCGGATCTTGTGGCAATGGAGCGGGGGAGCACGCTTTCATCTCCGTCCATATAATATGCATAGGTGTTTATTACAATCTGCCTTGCAGCCTTCTTGAAAAGCTCGATACGATTGGTATGTGTGGAGAGGATTGTGCCGTTGCCGGGCAACGCCAGTCCGATAGCCTCATTTAGAGAGTTCATAGAGTTTGCCGTGAACATACCTGAGCATGATCCGCAGGTTGGACAACCTTCTTTCTCAAGATTTTCGACAATTTCATCGCTTACAGAAGAATCCGCAGAATCTATCATAATGTCGATGAGGTCAAGTTTCCGCCCATTTATGTCTCCCGCTTCCATAGGACCTCCGGATACAAAAATGGCAGGTATGTTCAGTCTCATTGCCGCCATCAGCATTCCCGGAGTGATTTTGTCGCAATTGCTTATACATACCATGGCATCTGCCTTATGTGCATTTACCATGTATTCTACAGAATCAGCTATAAGATCCCGAGATGGGAGAGAATAAAGCATTCCGTCATGCCCCATCGCTATGCCGTCGTCAATTGCGATAGTATTAAACTCTGCTGCAAAACAACCAAGATTTTCTATCTCTTTCTTTATAGTCTGACCTATTTCATGAAGGTGGGTATGTCCCGGCACGAATTGTGTAAACGAGTTTACAATGGCAATGATGGGTTTCCCCATTTGTTCTTCTTTCATGCCGTTTGCACGCCAGAGTGCTCTCGCACCTGCCATTCTTCTACCAAATGTGCTGGCATAACTTCGTAGCTGATGTATCATAATTGATTACCTGTAGAATTTGACACGCATAAAAACGGAGATAGGATGCGTGTCGGAATGTCACAATATGAAATTTTGGCAAATTTATGCAAGAAATTTCATATGCGCAAATAGTTCTGATTATTTTTTTATTATTTTGGCGAAATACGCCAATTCGTATTTGAAGGATGGGAGAGCGTTTATGGCTGATATTTGGAGAAATATCAACCCTGTTTATGTTCCCGTGTAAGTTTTATTGAAATGTATAATTATTTAATATGACTATTGGAATTATAGACTGTTTAAGCGTATTCACATTTCGGCAAACGGACACTCTTCTGTCTTGTGAAAGAGAGTCTGAATATTTGTTGTTTTAGCCAACGTAGTTTCCCTTTACATAAGTTGAATGCCTGCAGCCATACATTTCTCAATCTGTTCTTCCGGCCATATTGAAGCCTGCACTTCTCCGACATGAGCCTTCTGAAGCAGGAACATACAAAGGCGGCTTTGACCTATCCCGCCACCGATAGAATAGGGTAGTTCTCCGTTTAGCAGACGCCTGTGGAAATTAAGTTCGCTCCTGTCTTCACATCCGCGAAGCTTTAATTGTTGCAATAATGATTCCGGACTTACACGTATGCCCATTGAAGAAAGCTCAAACGATCTCTCCAAAATGGAATCCCATACAAGGATATCTCCGTTCAGCCCTTGAAAACCCTCTTCATTTTCAGAGATCCAGTCATCGTAGTCAGGGGCACGTCCATCGTGAGGTTTTCCGTCACCGAGTGGGGCACCTATGCCAATTAGAAATACCGCACCGTATTCTTTTGTGATTCTCGACTCTCTTTCGGAGGGGGAGAGGTCTGGATACATCCGTCTTAGCTCCTCGCTGTGAATGAATGTGATTTTTTCAGGGAGCCGCGGAGTTATATGCGGGAACCTTTCAAACACTTTATGTTCGGTTTCTTTCATTGCCAGATATATCTTGCACACCGTCTCCTTAAGATATGAGAGATTCCGGTCTTCCTCTTTAATTGTCTTTTCCCAGTCCCATTGGTCTACATATAAGGAGTGCAGATTGTCAAGCTCTTCATCCGCACGGATTGCATTCATGTCGGTATAAAGACCGTAGCCGGGGGCAATATCATATGCGCCGAGTTTCACCCTTTTCCACTTTGCAAGGGAATGCACCACTTCTGCCTTATGATCGTCAAGGGCTTTTACCGGGAATGAGACAGCACGTTCCAC
>JAIDJJ010000191.1 GCA_029052265.1 Muribaculaceae bacterium | reverse complement strand
GTTAAGAATATATAAAAATACCCAACTTTGACCGTTTTGGGTGCAAAATTGGGTGTAGATACAACAAAAGCCTGATAATCAGGCTTTATTGCGGAGAGGGAGGGATTCGAACCCCCGGAGGTGTTACCCTCAACGGTTTTCAAGACCGCCGCAATCGACCACTCTGCCACCTCTCCATGCATTTGATGAGTTTCGGCTTCGCACCGTTCCCTCTCATTTGCGAGTGCAAAGTTATAAACTTTTTTTATTCTTTGCAAATATTTTGTCGAAAATTCTTAAAATTTTTATTGATAATTTTTACTGTCCCCGTGTTTTGTGTTGAACAACAGTGAAATAATGGTTGCGTAATACAAAAAATATCCGGTCGTAGGCATAGCATTTGTAAGGATATTGATTAAGCCGTCCAATTTCAAACAGTTTATTTCAACCTTAGATAAGATTTAAATCTGTCTACGGATGTGTTGATGATGAGGTCGTCAGGAAATTCTGTTTCCTGAAGCAGTGCCGGAAGAAATTCATAGTTCGCTATGTCGAATGAAATATGAGCGTCACTTCCAAGAATTACCGGTACGTCATACTTTTTGCTAAGTCGCAAAACTTCAAGATTGTTTTCGCGAGCAGTTGTTTTGTTGCGTATCGGCTTCAAAGAACTGTTGTTGATTTCAAGAAGAGTATGGTTTTCCTTTGCCGCAATCACAATCGGTTCGAAGTCAAGTTCTGCAGTCCCGTCGCCGGGATGGCTTATAATGTTGATAAACGGATTGGATATTGCCTTAATCATCCCTGTGGTGTTTTCATCTTTTGTACCCCATTTGAAGCAAAGAGAATGTATGCCGGCAATACGCAGATCAAGGTTTGCCATGATATTGTCGTCCATATCAAGAGTGCCCTTGCTGTCAAGAATGTTCACTTCCGCACCGAGCATAAGGTCAATACCATACATGTTGCGTGGCACCACATGGAGATTCCGGAAATAAATCAGTTCACAGGTGCCCGGTATTCCCGGAGCATGTTCGGTGATACCAAGCAATTTCAATCCTTTTTCCGAAGCTGCTTTTGCCATTTCTTGTATTGAGCTGTAAGCATGACCGCTGGCGACAGTATGGGTGTGTACGTCAAGTTCTATTTTACTAAAATCCATAATCGAGAAATTTACAATGCAAAGTTAGCAAACAATTTTTTGACGTAAAACATAAGAAACTGTTTAAAATTTATTTTGTCTTGTCATTGAGGTCTTTGTTGTCATATTTATGGTATTTATTCAGTCATT